>JASFJP010000052.1:0-13301 GCA_050121225.1 Desulfobacterales bacterium | reverse complement strand
TCGATTATTTCTGAAAACCTACCCATGGCGACGTGTAGATCCGGTACCTTGGACGCCCCTGAGAAAACACCTAAAAGACAGCCGTCTGGTTTTGGTATCCAGTGCAGGAATTGTTACTTCGAATCAGAAACCATTCGATCGCACTATTCGCGGAGGGGATCCGAGCATACGCGAAATCCGCTCTGATATTGACGTGTCAACTCTTACCGAAACCCACCGCAGCGACGCTTTTGATCACTCAGGCATTCAACAGGATCCTAACCTTGCATTTCCGTTGGAGCGGCTCCGGGAGCTGTCAGAAGACGGACGCATTGGTTCCCTGAATCACCGGCATTTATCCGTTATGGGATCGATTACAGCACCGGGACGACTGATAAAGAAAACGATTCCACTGGTCGTCCCGAAATTGGTTGAAGACAATGTCGACGTTGCATTACTTATCCCGGTCTGACCGGTGTGCAACCAGACCGTGTGTCTGGTTGCCGCCGAGCTTGAACGCCAAGGAATATCAACGGTGGTAATCCAGCTATTACGCCAAGTGACCGAAAAAGTGCGGCCGCCCCGGGCGTTAGTCGTTCCGTTTCGCCACGGCTACCCGCTCGATTCCCCGAATAATCCTCAAAAACAGCGTGCCGTGCTTTCGGCTGCCCTAAATCTTTTTGAGGACCAAGAACTAACCCCGCCCGCAATTGTTGATTTCAAATGATGGGAGCAACCATGCAGTTTAAAAAACTCGAATTCGCAAATGCAGCCGGGCAGAAACTTTCCGCCAGGCTTGATCTACCGGTAGACGGCAAACCGATCGCCTACGCCCTTTTTGCGCATTGTTTTACGTGCTCCAAAAACATCAAAGCTATCGGTCATATTAGTCGGGCCTTGACCCTGGAGCGAATTGCGGTACTACGCTTTGATTTCACTGGACTCGGCGAGAGCGAGGGAGATTTTGCCGAAACCAATTTTTCTTCCAATGTTGAAGATCTGGTATGGGCGGCAAAATTCATGCAAAAACAATATGAGGCACCGACAATTCTAATCGGTCACTCATTGGGTGGAGCAGCTGTGTTGCAGGCTGCTGCAAGTATTCCGTCGTCTCGGGCGGTTGTGACCATTGCTGCACCGGGGGATCCCGGTCATGTAAAATTGGCTTTAGGCCCTACCAAGGAAATCATCGAACGCCGGGGTGAGGCCCATGTCGATCTGGCCGGCAGGAGGTTTAAGATCAAAAAACAATTCCTTGAAGATCTTGAATCCGTTCACATGCAGAAGACAATTGAAAATCTGAACCGGGCGCTTCTCATTTTGCATTCTCCCACCGATGATGTGGTGGACATCGAAAACGCAGCTCGAATTTATCAAGCCGCTCGCCATCCCAAAAGTTTCATTTCACTGGATCAAGCTGACCATTTGCTGATGAATCCGGATGACTCACGCTACGTGGGAGCGGTTATTGCTGCTTGGGCCACTAAGTATATTGATGTTGGCCGCCGAGAGGTAAAAAAGAAACAAGACACTGAAAAACGAATCGTGGCGCGCACAGGGCAGTCCGGATTTTTAACGGATATTCTGGTAAACGAACACAGCATGGTGGCCGATGAACCTCTTTCTGTAGGCGGCACCAATCTGGGGCCCACACCGTATGATTTTCTTGTAGCGGGTTTAGGTGCCTGCACATCTATTACACTGCGTATGTATGCCGATCGCAAAGGCTGGCCCCTGGATTCTGTCACTGTGCGGCTACAGCATCAAAAAATCCACGCCAACGCCTGTAAAAACTGTGACAACCATACGGGCATGCTGGACATGATCGACCGCGATATCGAGCTCGCCGGACCGCTGGATATCGAGCAAAAGGCACGGCTGTTGGAGATTGCCGATAAATGCCCGGTGCATCGGACGTTGCAGTCAGAAATCGTTATCAATACAACCTTAAAAGAATAATCGTTAATCTAACTTATGTTAGGGAACGATCGATAATCTAAAAGGAGAGATTACCATGCGCTGGAAATGGATCCTGGGCATCTCAGTTGCCGTCATCATTGCCGTCATTGTAACGGCCCTTATTGTTGTAGCGTCATACGACTTTAACACATTCAAACCCCGGATTGCGGAATTGGCAAAACAGTATACCGGTCGGGATTTGACCTTAGGAGGCGATATTGAATTAGGACTTAGCCTATTCCCGACGCTGGTGGTTAATAATGTGACATTTCAAAACGCATCGTGGGGAACCCGTCCGCAGATGGCACAGATCAAGCGCTTAGAAGTTCAAATTGCCCTGTTACCGATCTTAAGCGGTGACATACATGTCAGCCGGTTAACCGTTGTGAATCCTGAATTTCTTATTGAAATAGATAAATCCGGCAAGTCGAATCTGGAATTCGAGGTCTCCCAAAAACCTGAGCCGAGAGCGGTCGAGGAAAAAGCCGTCGACATCAGGCATGATTTTCTTAAATTCAAGCGGGTGCACATCGAGGGCGGAGCGGTGAATTACAATGATCACCAACGCGGGAGAACCGAGGCCATATCAATACAAAACCTTAAATTCGAATCATCCGAATTTGGAGCGCCTGTTGATATCGACTTAACATTCACTTATAATAAAACTCCTTTTCAGATCACCGGCGATCTGGGCCAACTTTCCGGGATACTCAATCCAGACGAGCAATGGCCGTTGAATCTCACCATCACAGCCGTTGGTTCCACAGTCTCCATTGCAGGCCATATCACGAATATCATGGAGGTTAAGGGGATCGACCTTAAGCTAGCCGCTAAAGGACCGGATATAGCCAACTTCCAGCAGTTCACCGGCGAGCCATTACCGGTTAAGGGGCCGTTTGACGTGGCCGGCCATCTCACCGCCCCTACCCTTGAGAATTTCAAAATCTCTGATATCGGGATGTTGCTGGGTGAAAGCAAAATCAGTGGTGAAATTGCGCTCAATCAAGTATCAACCCGCCCCCAAATTGATGCCAAATTCCACTCCCAAAAATTGGACCTGCGACCGTTCATAAAACAGGATACTAGCGCCGGCAAAACAGCGACAAAAAGCAAGAAAAGCGCTGCGAAAAACAACAAAGTATTTTCCGCTGAACCGTTCAATTTACAGCCCCTCCAGCAGGTCGATGCAGTCGTTAGTGTTCGTGCGGATCAGATTCTTACCCATCGAACTGCATTGGACAAATTTCATCTAGCTCTAAGCTTAAAAAACGGCCACTTAATCATAAAGCCGCTCACAACCAAAATCGGGGGCGGAGATCTCTCCAGCGGTTTGGATCTGCTGGCCAAGGGAAACCATGCGAACCTGACCACGAAGATAACTGCAAAAAAGATTGATTTTGGTGAAATGCTCAAAAAACTGGGGATTGCCCAGGACCTGGATGGGATCCTCGATGTCAACATCAACCTTAAGGGGCAAGGGAAATCAGTGGCCGCCCTGATGGCCGGACTCAATGGCGATGTGGTCGTCATTGTCAGTGAAGGCCAAATGCCCGTCAAGTATCTAGATCTGGTGGGGGCTGATATTACGACCAGCTTCATCAAGATAATAAATCCACTTGAAAAAAAGATCGAACGAGCCACGATTAACTGCGTCGTGTGTGACTTCAATATTAAAGACGGCTTGGCCAAAAGCGACGTCCTTGTGATCGATGACCCGGACAAGACGTTGCTGGGCACAGGCAGCATCAATCTCAAAACCGAAGCGCTGGACTTCGGCATTTACACCAAACCCAAAGAAGGCATCGGAACCAGAGAAACCGGTAAGGTCAGTGTGAGCTTAAGTGAGATTACCAAACCCTTCAAGCTCGGTGGTACCCTGGCCAAACCGTCGCTGGGTATCAGCCCAGAGCGAACAGCCAAAACCGTTGGCCTGGCCCTCTTAGGACCGGCGGGTTGGGCCGCTCTTTTTATGTCCGGTTCATCCGGCAAGGAAAACCCATGTGCTGCAGCTCTTAAAGTTGCCGGCGAAGGTACACCCAAGAAGACGGCAACCTCCGATAAAGAAAAAGAACAAAAGGACACCACCGAAAAGAAAAAGGAAGGTTTGGGGAGCAAGCTAAAAAATTTGTTTAGCAAGCCAAAAGAGTGACTTAGGAATGATCCAATGATCGATATTTCCCAAATTGATTTTTCAACACTAGACTGTCCTGAAGTACTCAGGCTTTTGTTTCATCCCCGTCCAGAATCGTCCGTTTCGTCGTTTGTGGCCGCTCGATCTATTTCGGAGAAATCGATGATAAAGGACGTGATGATCCCGGTGGATGAAAATGTCACGATTGGATCACGCTTTCACATGACGGAGAAATTCGGCGGCAACATTCTTTTCTTCCACGGAAACGGTGAAATAGTCGCCGATTATGATGATCTGGGCCCTATCTACAATCAGATGGGAATCAATTTTTTGGCGGTAGATTATCGCGGATACGGCCGATCCGGCGGAGAACCGACCGTCACCGCTATGATGCGGGATTGTCATGTCATATTCAATTTTGTTAGAAAATGGCTGCTAAAAAATGATTTCCGGGGACCCATTGTTCCCATGGGCCGGTCATTGGGCAGCGCATCGGTTTTGGAGATCGCGGCCAATTATCAAGATTTGATTGGCGGTATCATTGTTGAAAGTGGTTTCGCCTATGCCGGACCGTTACTGAAATTATTAGGGATCAATTTGGAAAGGCTGGGGTTTAAGGAAGATAAAAGCTTTCGAAATGTAGACAAGATTAGCCATTTTCATCAGCCAACGCTCATAATCCATGCCGAGCATGACCACATTGTACCCTTTGCAGACGGCCAGGCCCTGTATGAGGCCTGTTCCGCAGCAAATAAAATCTTTTTAAACATCCCTGGAGCCAACCATAATGATATTTTCATGCGCGGTATGCAGGCGTATCTGGCAGCAGTGAAAAACCTGGTTACAAGCATCCTCTCAAAATGAAAATATAAATTAATTCTTGTACTTGTAAACTTTGCAGCCGCCGTTCTGCTTTTTTCCATCCTTAGGATACTGAACCTATCCAACTTGCTTCACCGACCGACTCGATGCTGACTCACGCTATTTTTTCCTTTCTTCTCAAGTTTATAAATAGTTTAGACGATAATAATTTATAAGAATTGGGTCAGTTATTCGATCAGCGGTTAAAGCAGTTACCTTCATTCTGCGCTGCTGATCAATTCGCACTTAGGCAGACAAACAAGATGCCGGATCCTTAAATTGACTTTCTGAATTTTATATAGAAACAAATAATATGGGTGCCATACATACCGACAGATTAAGACCGGGACTAATTTTGGCGGAAGACGTGCAGGATATCAACGGCCGACTACTGCTCACCAAAGGGCAGGAAATTCAGCCCAAGCATATACGAATCTTTAAAATATGGGGCATTTCAGAGGTCAATATAATAGATGATGCCCAAAGCAATGCTGAATTGCAGGCTGAAGGACATACGGAAAACATAGAACAGGTTGAAAATGTAGTGAAAACCGTTTTTAGCCACACGGATCTGGAGCATCCGGCAATTAGAGAAATTTTCAAACTGGCGGTTTCGTATAGATCCACGCAAAACGAGGTCGAAGCAGACAGCAACATTGATTTGAAAGAATGCGCAATTCCCGAGGAGGACCGTGAAAAGGATTTTTTTAACAGGCTTAGCCAAAAAAAGATTATTCTACCTGAAATTCCCTCTATCGTCTTTGAGCTTAACGAAGTGATTGCCAATCCGGTGTCGTCGGTCGAAGAGATTGCCCAAGTGGTCAATAGAAGTCCGAGTTTAACCGCATTGCTGTTAAAAATTGTGAATTCTTCATTTTATGGGTTCCCCTCCAAAATTATCAAAATATCCCATGCGGTAACTCTAATTGGTACCAGGGAGATTTCGGGACTTGCGTTGGGAATCAGTATTCTCTCTATTTTTAAAAAGATCCCCAAAGAAATAATTGACATGTATTCATTTCTAAAACACAGCCTGGCATGTGGCATATTATCCCGGATCTTGGCTGCAAATATAAATTTTCCCCAAACCGAACAGCTTTTTGTATCAGGACTGCTTCATGACTTGGGCCGGTTGATATTTTATATCTATTTCCCGGAAGAATCCCGCAATGTTCTGAGTCGGTCAAGGACCCGATGTAATTTGCTTTTTGAAGAAGAAACCGATTATCTGGGTTGCAACCATGCCCAGATCGGCACGCAACTTTTGAAACAGTGGAAGCTGCCATTGGTACTAGAAAACAACGTGTTCTACCACCATAGTCCTTCGGAGGCCCAGCAACCAATCCCGGCGGCCCTTGTTCACCTATCGGATATTATCGTAAACGCTTTAGGAATCGGCAGCAGCGGCGAAAAATTCGTACCTCCGCTTGACAATAGAGCTTGGGAAGAACTTGAATTAACACCGAGTTGTTTCGAAACCGTCATCGGCCAGGGGATTCATCAGTTTTACGGGCTTGAAACAATTCTGCAAGCTTAGCATACAATGAACAAAACCTTAAATATGGACCCTGAAAAGCTTCTAGCTCGTATTGAGTATTTGGAGGAAAATAGTCGCCTAATTCAGAATGCACTCGAGATGGCGCTCTCGCTAGGAGACTTTCAGAAAAACATCAAAAACGGCTACAGTCAAAAAAAGATTCTGCAGGAGGCTGATAAAAGATTAGGCCGCCTAATCCCCTTTGAAGCCAGCGCGTTATATCTCGTCGACCAGGTTAAATCGGATTTTGTTTTAGCCACATGCGAACCGGCAGAGAAAAGGGTATATGTAAAGCGTCAGGTCGATTACATGATAGACAAGGGCTTCTTTGCTTGGGCGATCCGCGAAAGAAGAGGCGTTACCATTTCATCACACGACCATTCGAGGCAATTTGTCCTGCATGTGATTGCCACGGCTTCTCGTATTAGGGGTATGTTTGTCGGCCTTCTACCGGATAAGAGACATGTGATTCCGGATAAATCCATGTTGCTGTTGTCAATTATCCTTTTGAACACAGCTAATGCAATGGAAAGTCTCGAATTTTATCGACTATTGCGAAATCAGAATGTTGTGCTTGAAAAAAAAATAGAGGAAAGAACCAAAGCATTAGCGCGCTCCGAGAGACAACTGCAGCAGGTTATGAAATTGCAGGCCATTGGCACGCTGGCTGGCGGAATCGCGCATGATTTTAATAACATTTTGTTTCCAATTGTCGGTTACACCGAACTGACTCTGGATGATGTCCCTCCCGATAGTCAGGCCAGACAAAATTTGGAAGAAATTCTTAAAGCGACAAATCGTGCCAAAGAACTCGTTCAACAAATTTTAACATTCAGCCGCCAAAATTGCCAGGAACGGAAGCATTTGAGGGTGCAGTACCTCGTCAAAGAAGCATTAAAACTTCTACGCGCAACCATACCAGCATCCATAGAGATTAAATGCGAAGTGGATGAGAACTGCGGTACCATCATGGGGGATCCCACGCAAATACATCAGGTCATTATGAATCTGTGCACCAACTCCTTTCATGCCATGCAACAAAAAGGCGGAAGCCTTGATGTGAGCCTCAAGGAGGTTGATATAAGCTACCAAGAAACACTTGAGAGGGTGGCCTTAAAACCTGGAAAACATCTCCAATTGACCGTAAAAGATACCGGGCATGGAATGGAACCGGAAGTTTTGGAACGTATTTTCGAACCGTACTACACAACCAAAGAACAGGGCAAAGGAACCGGCCTTGGATTGTCGATGATTCACGGCATCGTTAACCATCACGGCGGCGAAATAACAGTGGAGAGTCAAACGGATAAAGGCTCCACGTTTAATGTGTTTCTTCCGATTGTCGAAGATGCCGAGGTGGAGACGAAATCTGAGGTCTCCCAAACCGTTAAGAATGGTTCCGAGAGTATTTTGTTGGTCGATGACGAAGAGCAAATCATCGACATCGTTAAAAAAATTTTGGAACGTCTCGGATACCGGGTAACGGCGAAAACCGACAGCGAAGAAGCTCTCGAGGAATTTGCCGCTCACCCGGAATATTTTGACTTGGTGATAACAGACATGACCATGCCGAAAATGAACGGTGATAAGCTGGCAAACAAAATGATGCAGACCAAACCTGAAATACCGGTTATCCTCTGTACCGGTTTCAACGAAGCGATCACCGAAGAAAAAGCATTAAGCGCGGGTATAGACAAGTTTGTCATGAAGCCAGTTGTAAAAGACGAACTGGCAGGTACGATTCGCACCGTACTGGATAACCGCAAAGTACTGCAAAATTAAATCCCTGCCTGAAACTCCCATGCTCCTCAAAAACAGTTCGCGACCGCTCTTCTTTATTCGAATTGAGGGCCTTTCCTCGCGATCTTGCTTCGTGCTTCGATTCGCAATTACAGTTACATATAATTATTGACCATTCCAACCCAATTGCTTACTCAGCACTAAGTCCTGAGGCCCTCGACTGAGCTCGGCCGAAGTCTGAGTAAATACGGCATCGTATTTACGAATCGATGGACTTTGTCATCTATGGATCGACGAGGCCTTGATCGAAAGTTTACTTTTTTCCCCGTCTCTGGTAGCCTAAATTTTTGTGTCGCGATTTTATAAAATTCTAGTCCGATTGGGGTAAAACAATTGCCAACACACACACATAATTTTGTGGAAACTTACCAAGGACTCGTCGGATATGGCGCGGATCGAGAGACAGATGAGCATACGATCATGGTTTATCTTCAGAAGTTTTCCGATGACCAATTCTTGGCCACGATCATCAAAAGAATGACAGATGAGGAGCTGCTGGATGTTTTTAACCTGATCAATCGTCTCCTGAAAAAACACTTGACTGAATTCGAGTATCATTCATTGTTTCTCAAGGACGGCCATGAAGTTTGATGACGGTTTAGGAGGCCCTTAATGTTCACTCCCAAACAATTAGAGCGCTATGCGGATGTGTTGATCTGGGGATTAACGACTGCTAAAAAGTCAGCATTTAAAAAAAATGACATTGTTCTTGTCCGCTTTCAAAAGCCGGCAGTTTCTCTGGCTGAGGTGCTTTATGCAAAATTGCTTGCAAAGGGCATCCATCCAGTCCAACGCATGAGCCCAACCGTGCCGATGGAGAGAGATTTTTATTTGTTATCATCCAACGCGCAGCTTGTATTTTTGCCGCCCGGAGAAAAGGAGCTGCTGTCCAAGCTAAATGGAAGTATTTTCTTGTATGCACCGGAATCTCTGACCCATCTGAGTGATATCGAACCTGAGAAAATCAGCAAAGCCACGGTAGCCCAAAAGGCTCTGCGAGATCTTCTCTCCAAGCGGGAAGCCAGCGGTGATTTCAGTTGGACCTTGTGTGTTTTTCCTACCACCCAGCTGGCCAAACATGCTGGCATTTCGCGCAAGGAATACTGCAAACAAATTGTCACAGCATGCTTTTTGAATAAACGATCGCCGGTATCTGAATGGCGGCGAGTACATAAAAATGCCCAATCCATAAAAAAGTGGCTCAACAGCCTATCGGTTAAACACTATCACGTTGAATCGGACCAAATTGATTTATACGTCACTCCTGGGGAGAAACGAAAATGGGTCGGAATATCCGGGCGCAATATTCCGAGCTTTGAAATATTCACATCACCCGACTGGCGCGGCACACGGGGAACCTATTTTGCCGATCAGCTCTCTTATCGTAGCGGAAATCGTGTCAAGGGAGTCAGGTTGGAATTTCACAAAGGGCGAGCAACCAGAATTTCGGCGACATTGGGAAGCGATTTTGTCAGAAAGCAATTAAAAATGGATAAAGGAGCCGATAAGCTGGGAGAATTTTCGTTGACGGATAAGCGTTTTTCAAAGATCAACCACTTTATGGCCAATACATTATTTGATGAAAATTTTGGGGGCAGATACGGTAACTGTCATATTGCCCTCGGCTCTTCGTATTCAAATACATTCGCCGGAGACAGTCGTAAATTGACTGTGGCCCTTAAGCAGAAACTCGGTTTTAATGATTCCGCTTTGCATTGGGATTTGGTCAACACCGAAAAGAAACGGGTAACCGCCCATTTAAAATCCGGTAAGGTCATCACAATCTATGAAAACGGTAAGTTTTTGTATTAACCGAAAGTTTAAAATGGAGGTACTCACGAACCTGTTGCGATTTGGGGGGCAGAGGGTACCAGATTTTGTATCGATTCAACCAAATCCTGAAGAGGGAATGGTTTTGGCAACACCACATCAAAAGCATTCTGCTCAAGCATCCAGGGTGTCCCCGATATGGCAATTACCGGAATCGGTTTTTTGTCGGATTTTCGAATATGCGCAACTACGCCGTTACCATCAATTCCCGGCATCCGAATGTCGGTGATCACAAGATCAAAACAACCGTCGTCAAATTTGCGAATCCCCTCATTTCCATCTGCAGCTGTTTCAACATCGTGACCATTTTGTGTCAATGCCTGCCGGATGACATGCAAAAGTCCTTTTTCATCATCAATGACCAGTATTGCACTCATGATATTCTCCACACGATTTTAATCTATCGGTTCCGTCAATCTTAATAATCTTAAGCTATGCTATTTTCAGGTCATTGTCAACAACATATTGTGGTTTGAAAAATGAAAGACACAATATAAAGGACTTATCCAACTTCATCGAGCCGATCGCGGATATTGTTAGATATCTGCCAACCGGTGTCAAACCGGCTTAGATCTAATTATTATTTTTGCTCTTAAAAGTTATTAACAATATTTATTCTGTTGAATTTATTAACATTATAATATCAATTTGTATAAATCAGTAAACCAGAAGGGCTAGGCGAAAGGCATTTTTTTTTAACAACTTTAGAGACATCCATAGTTATGAACACGTAATCAACAATTTGCCTTCCTTTAAAATCCTCTTAAAAACGCTGCTTTTTACGGTTTTTGACAATAAAAAAGCGCCGGGAAGGCTTCCCAGCGCTTTTGACCGCATCGCGGCAGTTGCTGTAGCCAAATGTTATTTAGCATCCAGCATGATATGAGGAATCTGCGTTTTAGATCGTCAGAATATCTGCCACTAAACTTTATATTTTCCGAAATCGTCCTTGGATAAATTCTCAAGATAATCTGCCAGTTTTTGGCCTTCCTCACTGGTATCATATGCCTCGCCTTTTCCTTCGCTAATTTTCGACTTCTGCATCACAGAGTCCTCTACATAAATGGGAGCATCAAATCGTAAGGCTAAAGCAATGGCGTCACTCGGGCGGGCATCTATATCAAAACTCTTGTCTTTTGAAACAAAATAAATCCTGGCGTAAAACGTGTTATCTTTTAAGTCACAGACCTCAACTTTTGCAATCGTGATTTGCAGCGTCTCATTAAAATTCTTGAACAAATCGTGGGTCATGGGACGCTCATATTTTATATTTTGAAGAGCTGATGCGATGGATGTGGCTTCCAGCAACCCGATCCAGATCGGGATAACTTGATCATCCTCTTCCGACTTCAATATAATTATGGGGGTATTCGATGCTGGATCCATTGTCAGACCTGCTATGCTTACTTTATGCAGCATAACTTTCCTCTCCTTTCGTACCTGCAGCTGTAGAGTCCTTCCCCACCGGTTTACCCCAAAGTGAATGGGAAAAAGCCTTTTCAATTCTTATACTTACAGACTTACCTGGAAAAATATCACCACAGCTCTCAGGATTGTCATTTTGGAAAAAATTCACAATTTTATTTGTGGACGTACGCCCCGTCCACTGGATAGCATGTCTGCCGGAATCCAGGCTACCACCCGATTGTTTTTTGCTAAAGCCTTCGGCAAGGACCGGTTGGACAGATCCGATCATTGCCTTATTTTTCCTTATCGTAAAATTTCCTTGGATTTCCAGAAGAATTTGCAGCCGCTTTATTTTTACCTCCGGCGGAATTTTATTTTTAAAGGTCGCCGCAGGTGCGTTCGGTCGATCCGAATACATAAACGCGAAAAGACCGTCGAATTCCACCATTCTCAACAGATCCAAGGTTTGGTCGAAATCCGTGTGCGTTTCCCCCGGAAAACCTACGATGATATCGGAGGTTATCGCAATATCAGAACAAGTATCCCTGAGTTTGGAAACTTTGTCAAGGTAGAGCTCCCGGCTGTAGTTACGGTTCATTTGCGTTAAAACTCGGTTGGATCCGGATTGCACGGGCAAATGAATATGTTTACCCAACTTGTCATTGGTCTTAAAGGCGCGGATCAGATTATCGTCTAAATCCTTGGGATGGGAAGTTACAAACCGTATCCGAAAAAGCTCTTCAATATCGTTAACCCGGGAAAGCAATTCGGAAAATGAACACAACCCCTCTTTTTTACCGTAGCTGTTAACGTTTTGTCCGAGTAAAGTGACCTCCCGGACACCGGATTGAACCAGCTCGCGGATTTCTCGAAGGATGCTGTCGGGGTGCCGGCTGGTTTCCCTTCCCCGTACGTGAGGGACCACACAGTAAGAACAAAAATTGTCGCATCCTCTCATGATGGTCACAAATCGCGAGACCGCATTGTCCTGATGGGACTCGACTAAAGAATCGGATAGTTTCGGGGAATCAACCATTTCAACATCAACGATGCGGCAACGTTTTTCTTCAATTTTATGAATCAAGGTGGGTAAACGGTCGATTGCCTGGGTACCGAACACCAAATCAATATGGGGTATTCGGCTTAAGATTTTCTTTCCTTCCTGCTGGGCTACACAGCCACCTATGCCGACAATCAGTCCCGGCTTCTTTTTTTTCAATCCGGTCAGGCGGCCTAAAAAGCTAAATGCTTTCTGTTCGGCTTTTGCACGGATGGTACAGGTATTGACGATAACAAGATCGGCCATGTCCAAAGAGGATGTTTGTTGATATCCCAGAGACATCAATCGCAAGCCGATCTGTTGCGAGTCATATACATTCATCTGGCAACCGATGGTCTTTATGTAAAGATGCTTCTTTTCCACTCGAATAGCTACCGTATAAACCGGAAGTGATCTTGTGATACCTTCGCAGGTTCGATCAAAATATCATGTTTCAAATCCCGTAATATCAAGTCGACCGCAGCCTCACAACCAGGTGCGATATCCAGGACAATAAGGCCCAGTTCCCGGTCCTGGGTACGCAGTACAGCAATACCGTCATAAGCTTCAATGATGAATCTAAGAAAGGCAATTTCCCGGCGATCCACCCGATAATATCGCTTGATAGTTTCCAAGATCACTCGATTCGATGATTTGGCAACGCCTTGTTCACTCCGGCAGTGATTGATCATCTCAAGCGTCGGGATTCACCCATCACCGCGCGATGGAAACCCTGAGACGCCTAAATAGTATAAGCA
>JASFJP010000051.1:0-13363 GCA_050121225.1 Desulfobacterales bacterium | reverse complement strand
TTTTTGGGCGTGTTTGCGAATGATGCTTTGGACTTTAATAACGCGGGGGCAGGTGGCGTCAATAACGTTGAAATTAGCCTTCTTAAGATCTCGCTTGATTGTCGGTGGAACTCCATGGGCTCTAATCAATACCGTACCGGACCCTTGGTTGGGAATTTGATCTAAAACGGAGATCCCTTTAGATCTTAACAGATTAAGAACCTGAGGGTTGTGAATTAATGGTCCATAGGTGAAAATCGGATTTGCATGCTGATCGGGGGCGTCCAGAACCATTTCAACAGCCCTTCGAACCCCCATGCAAAATCCGGATGTTTTGGCAATTATTATCTTCAAACTAATTACTCCGCCCTGAAAAATGAGAGATCAGGGGTGATTAAAGCATAATTGTTCTTTGAAATCTTTTGACAATATTTTGGTGTTCAGCCGGGGCGGATTAATTAAGAAATAGATTCCATTGATTATATTTAGAGTTTGCGAACCTTGCTTCGGTTTCTGCGCTGGCGTCTGGACAGCCGTCGGCTCGGGCCTTTCTTTTTAGTCGTCGGTTTCCAGCCTTCACAATCATCTATACCGATTTCAATGTCATGCCCATGGCGTGCCAACGATATTTTTTTTTCAAAATCATCAGCGCTGATTGTAGCCGATCTGAAGACTGCAGCTGATCGAATAATGTCGCGGTCAGAGCTAACAATCAATGCCTTTTCCTTTTCACTGCGTGCCATCTTTTTTATGACAGAATCTGCTGATTCATTGATTCTAGAGAAGATGATAAGAATTCCCTTTTTACGGTCCTGCCGTTGAGAATCTCTGGGTGCCCTAGCCCCATCAAATACAACTGTGATCCGGTGGCGCTTAATTTTTTTATACTCTGCAAGGATATCTATCAAAGCCTCCCGCCCCAGTTGAATATCTTGTTGATCCAACAGGCTCAGTTCATGGGATTGGCGGATGAGATTATATCCATCGATGATGATATGGATCGACATGGCAGTCATCAGGGTGCTTCAATCAATTTATACCTAATAACGGGATATCCAGAAGAAGCAAAAGGGTTTCAATTTAGCGTTTAATACTTGCTCTGCTTTAAGCGGTGGATCAAACGGTCAAGGTCGTCGTTGCTGTAAAATTCGATCTCAACTTTTCCTCTTGAGCCATGCTTTTTTATGGTGACTTTGGTGCCGAAATGACGGGAAATATCATCGGCCAGGCTGGAAAGATAAATTTGTTCGGAACGGTCTTGGGTTACTCTCGTCTTTTTCTTTTCAGATTTTAACCGCCGGATGAGGGATTCCGTCTCTCTAACCGACAAACCTTTCATCACCACCGCTCTCCATGCTGCCATCTGTTGCGCCGCGATTTCGGCGCCCAGCAATGCCCGTGCATGTCCCATGCTTAGAGTTCCGTCGATTATGCTGGCTTTGATCTCATCGGGTAATTGACGCAATCTTATAAAATTGGCCACCGCTGATCGGCTTTTGCCGACCCTGCTCGCGGCTTGGTCCTGTGTCAGATTAAATTGATTGATCAGTCGATGGTAAGCTTCCGCTTCTTCAATCGGATTAAAATTTTCACGTTGGATGTTCTCGACGATGGACATTTCTAGCAATTTGTCTTCACTGACACGCTTGATTACTACTGGCACCTGACGCAAAGCGGCTTTTTTGGCGGCCCGCAACCGGCGCTCTCCTGCAATCAATTCAAAGCCAACCTTATCTTTGCGCACTAAAAGCGGTTGTAGAATTCCCTGAGACTTAATCGAATCGGTCAACTCTGCCAGTTCTTCTTCGGAAAAAGACTGGCGCGGTTGATAGCGGTTAGGGCGGATAAGATCAATATCGCAATAAAAGAAGTCGCTTTCTTTTTGTTCGCTTACAGCGGCACCGGGAATAAGAGCATCAAGGCCTTTTCCTAAAGCTACCTTTTTCCGTTTGGGAAGACCGGAACCCGTATCTTGGGTCGTTTTTTGCTTCTGCATACTTCACCTTAATTTTGCATAATTTCTTTGGCCAACTCAAGGTAACTTTGAGCACCGGAAGATGTGGCATCATACAATAAAATCGGCCGCCCGAAACTCGGCGCTTCACTTAGTCGTATGTTTCGATGAACGATGGTCTTAAAGACCAGATCTTTGAAAAATTTTTCAGCTTCCTCTGCAACCTGGTAGGACAAATTGGTCCTCCTGTCAAACATGGTTAGCAGAATGCCGCCAATCTTTAGGGCTGGATTCAACACCTGCTTTATCCGGTTTACTGTTTGTAAAAGCTGACCGAGCCCTTCGAGAGCATAAAATTCGCATTGAAGCGGAATCAGCAAAGAATCAGCGGCAGTTAACGCGTTTACCGTCAATAGACTAAGTGAAGGGGGGCAATCCAAAATTATATATTCAAACGAGCTGTCAAGGTCATCGATAAGGCTTTTTAGTGCTATTTCGCGGTCCGGGCTTGACATCATCTCAACTTCAAATCCGATAAGTTCAACATTGGCAGGAATTACCTTTAGTGTGGAAATATCACTGTCAATGATCAGACTTCTCGAACCCGCCCTGCCAAGCATGCCATGGTACAGGGTTTTGTCGAGGTTAGATTTGTCAATTCCGACACCTGAGGTGGCGTTGGCCTGTGGATCGCAGTCCACCAGAAGCGTGCGTTTTTCCGATACGGCTAAGGACGCTGATAAGTTAATCGCAGTTGTTGTCTTGCCGACACCACCTTTTTGGTTGGCTATACAAATTACCTGTGCCATGGGGTTAGGATCTAACATAAAATTTGGTGTTTGAAAAGAGATTAAAAATGTGGCAATACTTAGTCTAAGCCTCCAGAAATTAATTGCCTACGTTTCTGCCGGCTGAAGTAACTATCCCTATTTTCGCCCTAAAGAGGGTCGATGTGAGGAATATATGAGCTCTACTAAAAACATCATTTCCATTGTGATTGCCACCCTTTTTGTTATCGGTAACGTTGTTCCGCAGGTTGGATTTAGCATAACCGTCAAAGAGGAAGAGGAGCTGTCCCGCCAAGTGCTGCAGGTGATATTTAAACAATTCGAAATTGTTGACGATCCGGTTGTCGTTGCTTATGTGAACAAGATCGGAGAACGGATTTTGGCCACGCTTCCTGAACAACCATTTCGTTACCACTTTTATGTGGTTAAAGAAGATGTGTATAATGCCTTCGCAACCCCTGCCGGTCATATTTTTGTATACACAGGGCTGCTGGAAGGGATGGACCAAGAAGAAGAACTCGCAGGGATACTCGGCCATGAAATTGCCCACGTGTACTGTCGGCACATCTCAAAAAAAATCGAACGCTCCAAAAAGCTTACAATTGCGACCCTGGCCGGTGTAGCTGCCGGAGTTCTTATCGGAGCGGCTGGAGGTGGTGAGGCGGCCAGTGCAGTTACCATGGGATCTATGGCTGCTGGTCAGTCTGCGGAACTGGCGTATAGCCGTGAAGACGAAATGCAGGCGGATCAGTTTGGACTAGAATTCCTGACCAAAGCAGGTTACAGCGCCAGCGGTTTGTTGAAAATATTAAAGAAAATTCGAAGCAAGCAATGGTTTGGATCGGAGCAGATTCCGACCTATTTGATGACGCACCCTGCGGTCGAGGACCGTATCACCTACATTGGCTCGTGGCTTGAAAACTATGACAATACATCGAAGCCGATTCCCTTGGTGAGTCCGGTTGAGTTCCAAAGAATCCATACCCGGGTCGAAACACGTTTCGGGGACAAACAAATCGTTTTGAGCCGTCTGCAGTCCGAAGTGACCCGCAACCCTCAAGATCCTCTAGCCCATTACCGTTACGGATTGATTTTGGCCAGGGTTGGTAAACGCCAGGATGCTATTGAGCAGATGCGAAAAGCACTAACGAAAAGAGCATTTGATGCCTATATTCTAAAGGATCTCGGCTATATATATTTTCTAGATGGACAGTATGCGCAAGCATTAAAAACCCTGGGCAGTGCCTGCGGCATGCTTCCCAAGGATCCGGAATGCCAATTTTATTTAGGACGTACCCAACTGGAAATGGGACAGTTCGACCAAGCAACTGAAAATTTTTTAAATATTATTCAGCAACACCCACGATTTACCCCGGCATATTATTATCTTGGTCAGAGTATGGGAAAGCAGCAGAATTTGGGTGACGCGCATTATTATCTGGGTGTTTATCATCTAAGGAAAAGAGATTTGAAAGCGGCTCAGATCCAATTGCAACTGGCCTTGAAGCATAATAAAGATCCAGAAAAAAGAAGCCAAATTGAAAAGTGGCTGGGTCAACTCAGTGGAAAACCGGGGAAAGGCAAATCTCAAAATTAAGCAATTAAGCTCTATTCCGACTGCGGTCAAAATGGGAAAATTGCATGCTGAAGGTCCCACGGCCTTGAGTTGCCGACCTCAAGGAGGTTGAATACCCGAACATGTTCGACAGAGGGACGGACGATTTAATTATTTGGGATCCGGTTTTGTGGTCAATTGATTCAATTTTGCCGTTGCGTGCGTTTAAGTCGCCGATAACCTCACCGATAAATGTTTCAGGCACTAAAATCTCGACATCCATTATCGGTTCCAACAGAAATGGCGATGCGTTCGACAGCGCCTCTTTGCAGGCCATCGAAGCACCTACAGTGTAAGCCAGTTCTGTACTAAGGGAATCTTTGTGATTTACACCGGCAAGTATTATTTCGACATCCACCACCGGATACCCCATAAGCGAGCCGCTTTGTAACGATTCCATGGCTCCTTTTCGAGCCGCTGCTATAAAATTTTCCGGCAGATCTTCTTGCGCTATCTCAGAAAGGAATTGGTTACCTGTGCCTCTTGGCAACGGTGACACCCGCAATTTCACCTCGCCGAAATGACGCTGTCCAGCAACTTCTTTATCAAACACTGCCGATCCTTGCGCCCGGCTTTCAATTGATTCTCGATAGACGACCTGAGGTTTACCGACATTGACATTCGTATTAAATTCGCGCTGCATCCGAGTGGTTATGATATCCAGGTGAAGTTCCCCCATACCGGAAAGAATCGTCTGTCCGGTATCTTCGTCCTTGCGAACTCGCAGGGTTGGATCTTCCGAGATGAACTTCTCCAGAACTTCCTCGAGTTTTTCTTGATCGCTGTGGGTTCTGGGTTCCACGGCGACAGAAATTACCGGTTCGTAAAACTCAATCTTTTCAAGTAACACCGGATGGTCAGAACTACACAGCGTCTCGCCGGTGGACGAATTCTTGAGGCCGACGACCCCTACGATGCTACCGGCACTAGCCGTGTCGACGCGTTCCCGCTTGTTGGCATGCATCTGTAAGATTCGAGCCAGCTTTTCTTTCTTTTTTATAGCCGGATTAAAGACCTCACCACCGGCTTTTATTTTTCCGCTGTAAATTCGAACAAATGACAGTTTGCGTCCCTCCATCATGGCCACCTTAAAAATTAAGGCGGCTAGCGGTTCGGACTCCTTGGGGTAGCACTTTATTACATGGCCGGTTTCAGGGTGCAGGCCTTGGATCGGTGGAACATCAGCCGGACTTGGCAGAAACTCGGCGATGGCATCAAGAAGAGGTTGGATACCCTTATTTCTTAGAGCAGAACCACACAGCACCGGGACTAGGACCAAGTTGTTGGTAGCTTTGCGAATCGCGTTTATGAGGTGACGCGTGTCGATTTGCTTTTCAGACAGATACGCCTCCATCAAGTCATCATCATATTCCGCCACCATCTCGATGATATTTTCGCGGAATTCTACGGTGCGCTCGAGATAATCATCAGAGATGTTTTCAATATGATATTTGGCTCCAAGGGTTTCAGCCTCCCATCGAATCTGCTTCATCTGGATTAGATCGATGACCTCTTCAAAGTCTTCACCTTGACCGACAGGGATCTGTAGCATGAGCGGATTGGCATGGAGGCGCTCCTTCATCATTTCGACGGTACCGAAAAAGTCGGCGCCAACTCGATCCATCTTATTGACAAACGCGATTTTAGGGACCCCGTATTTGTCGGCTTGACGCCAGACGGTTTCAGACTGTGGTTCCACTCCTTCCACGGCACTGAATACACCAATTGCCCCGTCAAGAACCCGTAATGATCGTTCAACTTCAATCGTAAAATCCACATGCCCCGGTGTGTCAATTATGTGAATTTCGGTATCGGACCAGTGACAGGTGGTGACCGCAGAGCTTATCGTAATGCCGCGCTCTTGTTCATCAGGCATCCAATCCATTACGGCTTCACCGTCATGAACTTCGCCGATTTTATACGACCGACCCGTATAATACAGCATACGCTCTGTTACCGTCGTTTTGCCGGCATCGATATGAGCGATGATCCCGATATTTCTTATATTGCTAATATTAACTTTTTTCATCGTATTAGCAGCATATTGGCTTGCAGTGGTAATTCAAGATCACAATGTCCGGCCAACGTCTTGGCTTCATTTCCGTTTATCAGAATTTTAACCTTTTCAATTTCAGGCAGATTTAAGATCAATGAATTAACAATTGAATATATGGTCAACAGCTCTGAATTGCATCCACCGGGATGTTTTTCCCGAACCGTATCGGACAAATCCACGTAACATATACTGTCGTTGGTAATATAGATGGCTCTTAAATCCGTATCCGCCGGTATGCTGCGCAAAAGTTGCTTGCGGGGACCTTTTATCAATGCGTCGATAATTGTTTCGGCAAATTCTGTTGGTTCATCAGAATGGAGCAGCATACGCTGTTCCGACATAAGAAAATTGTAATCTCGATCTGCGAAATAAAGGTGAACCATTGACTTTTGGGGCTCTGTGGTCGTCATAGTGCTACGGTTCGTGTTGTCTAAATTGGCATTCTTAAATTCAGCCCCTGCCCCGGTGGATAATACCAATACCAGGTAACCCACTAAAACCCTACCAATTGCTTTGAGCAGCATAACCATTAATCGAACGGGTAAACCTGCAACCATAATCGCCCTTCCTCATACCGGATTGAGCTGGGGGATTTCAAGATAGACTATAAATTCAATTTTGTTACCGCTTTTTGATAGTGAATGCTTATTCAGCTATATTTGACACTTATTTTATGATATTTGTTAGTCAAATCCAATAGAAAATCGTTTTGCAAAAAAAAAGGTTAGTAGATTACTAACCCTTTTTGGTTTTATTGGTGGAGCTGAGGGGGCTCGAACCCCTGACCTCATGACTGCCAGTCATGCGCTCTCCCAGCTGAGCTACAGCCCCGTATGACGGGGAAATTTTTAGCAAAAGCCCTTCGGAGTGTCAATATTTATTTTATAACGAACCTGGCGTCGGGAACTCAAGCCCTGTTTTTGCTTTAGCATACAAAGTTTAAACCGCATCGAAGATGTTGACAAATATTGGCACAGAAAATATTATAATTGTTTATAAAAATCGATTAAACGGCATCAAAATATTTATGCCGATTGTTATTCAAGCAAATGATAACCGATAGTTAGGCAATAAAATGAATCCCAAAAACGCCATATATTCGCAAGGACGTTATGCATCTGGGCCAAAACAGTCAGACGCATACAAAGAATTTGATGCCACCGAGCTTTATTGTCCGCGTTGCAAACAGGCTGTGCCGGTCCGCAAACGACTTCTTTTAGTTTTGCCAGAAGGAGACAAATTTGAATATCTATGTGCCTTTTGTTCTGCATCCGTTGGAACCAAAATTGATCGAGATGCAAACCCAATCTCACTGATTGTTTGATGCCTCCTTACGCCTTTCGGATACACAATCTTATGAGTCACTCATCATCGGTTACCTGAGAAGCGGTTACGAATAAATTGCAATAGTGATAGTGAAAGGATTTTTATGCTTAGTTTAATGCGCAAACATGCAGGGTCCTGGCTGATCAAACTGATTCTGGGCGCCGTCGTTGTTGTGTTCGTACTTTGGGGGGTCGGTAGCTGGACCTCACAGCGATCGGGAAGAGTTGCCACCGTCAACGGAGATCCCATTTCCTTGGAGGAGTTCCGAATCACGTATAAACGTCTGTTGGAGCAAGTTCGTCAGAGTTTTGGTAATAACCTAAATGAAGATCTGATTAAAACTCTACAGCTGCCCAAACAAGCAATGGACGAACTTATTAATAGAAATCTAATGCGTCAGGCTGCAGCCGAGCTACATCTGCAAGTTTCAGATGAAGAACTATCCAGATCAATCCAGGATATCAGTGCATTTCAAACCGCAGGCGTATTTGACAGCCGACGTTACCAGACTATTTTGGATCGCAATAGTATGACACCTGAATCGTTTGAGACAAATCAACGTGACGCTTTGATGATCCAAAAACTCAACAACATCATCACCAGCAGTGTTAAAATCTCGGATCAAGAAGTTGTCCAATGGTACAAGTGGGACAACACCGAAGTTGATCTGGATTTTGTATTTTTCGATCCTGAACGCTACCAAGACATATCAACTGCGGACGAAGAGATGCAAACCTATTTCGAAGATCACAAAGAATCCTATAAAAATGCCCCTAAAATAAAAGTCCGCTATCTGAAGTTTGAGCCGAAAACCTTTGTTTCACAGGTTGTTGTTTCCGATGATGAGATTGAAGTGTACTATGAAGACCACCCGGATGAATTTCATAACCCTAAAACCGTGGAGGCGCGACACATCCTGATAAAACTGAATCAGGACGCCAGCCCGGAGGAGGTTGCAAAGGCCAAAGAACGCATTGAAGCTGTTCTCCAAAAGGCTAAAGATGGTCAGGACTTTGCTGAATTGGCCAAAGAAAATTCAGAAGACTCCAGCAAAGACAAGGGCGGATATTTGGGGACGTTCAAGCGCGATGCGATGGTGAAGCCATTCTCAGAAAAGGCTTTCTCAATGAAGGCCGGTGAATTAAGCGATCCGGTTCGCACCCGTTTTGGTTGGCACATTATCAAGGTTGAAAAAGTCAATGAAGCAACGACGACCTCCTTTGCAGATGCCAAAAGCGACATTCTCCAAAAGTTGACCGATGAGGGATCCAAACATCTGGCATACGATGCTGCCGAGTCCGTTTATGATGCCGCTTTTGAGGGCGCCGACCTGGAAGCAATTGCAGCTGACCGAAATCTAACGATCCAAACGCCCGATTATTTTTCACGTGCAGAACCTCCCAAGGTTTCAAACAACCCAGCGAAATTTGCGGCAACTGCGTTTGAACTACCGGATGGAGAAATCAGTGAAATTCAAGACTTTGGAGACGGTTATTACATTATGGAAATCGTCGAAAAACTTCCCGCCCAAATTCCGGAGCTAAACGAGGTTAAAGAAAAGATCCGTGCCGATTTAATTAAACAAAAGAAAGGAGAGAAAGCGAAAACGGATGCCGAAGCCATGCTATCCGCTTTAAAGGACGGCGAAACCATGGATGCAGCCGCGCGGAAGTTCGATTTAGAACCAAAGAGCACCGGATTTTTCAAACGCAACGCTTCAATCCCCGATATCGGCTCTGCGCGCGAGATATCGCGAGTAGCCTTTGAGTTAACCGCCCAGAACAGCCTCCCCGAAGGGGCCTTAACGGGACCGGGCGGGGGATATTATGTGATCAAGTTCAAAGATAGAAAAATACCCTCACTGACCGATATCGATAAAGAAAAGGCAGATATCAAAGCGAGGTTGCTGCAGCAAAAGAAATTCAGAGCCTTTGATGAATGGCTAAATCAACTTCGAAACCGCAGCGAGATTTCGATTGAAGAAGGCGTCTTAGAGAGCTAAACTATCAATCCTTTTTTAATTGACGGTAATTAGCGCCGAAATGGAGGACCCCGAGTGGCCCCCAAAGATCAATCGTATAACAAGAAAAACCCCGAGGTTTATCTGACCAAAAAGTGCCCGGAGTGTTATGTCCACCTGCCTATGGATGCAAAAGTATGCACCAGTTGCAAAGCAAGAGTAGGGGAGGTGGATAAGTTGGGCTTTGCCATCAAACCGACGGATTGGTGGGGATACCTAATCGCGGTGTTGTCCATAGTCGGATTTGTTGTTTTTATGTGGTGGGCTTTTTTTCGAGAGTAAGAAACCCAGCAACCCTTGGTTTGACATATCTACAAATCGGTGGCGTGCTTTTCAAGGATTGTTTCAGGAATCATATCGATAAACCGGGATGGTCGATTCAGCATCACTGCCATACTCCTATCATAAATCTGTGACGGATACGTAAAGAAAAGATTTTCTCTGGCGCGCGTAGCGGCGACATACATCAGGCGCAATTCTTCTTCAAGCTCTTCATCCTTGTGCAAAGCATGCAGCGATGGAAAGCGTCCATCCAGCGCCCAAATAATGAAAACGGTATGCCATTCAAGTCCCTTGGCAGAGTGAACGGTGGAGAGAACCAGGCGGTTCTCGTCCGGTTCTTCGGCAACGGATAAGGTGTTGCCGACACTTGTATTGGGTGGTTCAAGGGCCATATCGGCTAGAAACTGCTCTACGTTGCTATAACGGCCCATGATAACGATCAGCTGTTCTAAATCTTTCGTTCGTTTGGGGTGGTCGTCGTAGTTGTCTTTTAATATTGGTAAATAGTACTTTACAATAGTTTCGCCCATTTTGGATAGCGACATCTTCTGAGTGTCAAGTGTAGAGTACAGGTTTTTTAGTCGTTTCAGACCCGCTCCAGCTCCGGCTTTCAAGTTTACTTCCAATAGGCCGTTGTAGCCTAAACCACTTTTCTTGACAGTATCGTAGATGCGTTGTGCCGTTTTGGGACCTACTTTTTCGATGAGCAAAAGGATGCGATGCCAGCTGATGCGGTCATAGGGATTGGAGATAACCCGTAGATGGGCCATGATATCTTTGATATGGGCTGACTCGACAAATTTGAAACCGCCGACTTTAACAAAGGGTATTGCTTCGCGGTTCAGTTCGATTTCAAGATCAAAAGAATGGAAACCTGCCCGAAACAAAACAGCGATCTGGTTCAATGGGACTCCGTGCGCAATTAGTTCGAGTACTTTTTGAACGACAAACAGGGATTGACTATTTTCATCGCGGGCCTCGACTAGTGCAGGGGTTGAGCCGCCGGACTTCAGAGTAAAGAGTTTTTTTGAATATTTTTCTTTTGCGCGGTCAATCACGATATTGGTAAGATCCAATATGGGCTGCCCGCTTCGATAATTTTCTTCCAGACCGATGACGCGTGTATCATTGAACATTTGGGGGAACTCCATAATGTTTTTGAAATTGGCGCCCCGGAAAGCATAAATGCTCTGGGAGTCATCGCCGACGACCATGATGTTATTGTGGGTTGAGGTGAGAAGATAGAGTATTTGCGCCTGGATTTTGTTGGTATCCTGGTATTCATCCACCATTATATATTGGTAGGCAGACGACATACGATCACGAATAGTCGGATAGTCTTTTAAGAGCACGAGCAGATATACCAGCAGATCGTCAAAATCGAGGAAATGGTGCTCCCATTTATATTTCTTATAAGCATCAAAAATATAGCCGATGTCCTCCAGATTGGGCAATAAATGGGGGTAGTCATCATAGACGACATCTTCCAGCGGTTTCATTTTGTTGACTGTCTGACTGAAGATATTGGCTATGGTGTGTTTTCTGGGAAATGAACGCTGCTTGGAAGGCTCACCCAGATCTTTGCGTAGGATGCCGATTAGCCCCTCGCTGTCTACGCGATCAAGGATTGCGAAGCTGGCATCCAGACCCATGTGGGTTGCATATTTTCGTAGACTAGCATTAGCAAATGAATGGAATGTTCCTCCGGCCACCTTCCCGCATCGGTGATCCAGTAATTCGGTTGCCCGACGTAACATTTCCCGCGCCGCCCTGCGTGTAAAGGTAAGAAGAAGAATGGAGGATGGCGGAACGCCTTCTTCTACCAGACGGGCAACACGATATGTGAGGGTACGTGTCTTCCCGCTTCCGGCGCCGGCGATAACAAGAAGAGGCCCTGTGGTATTGGTAACCGCCTTCAACTGGGGAGGATTCAGTTCCTTTTCGTAGTTTATACGAAAGTTTTTTTGGTTATGTCGGAGAGAAGATTTTTGATGCATTTTTCAAACACTTATTTTCTAGCAAAAGCGAAATTATTGAATGTGTATTTTTCTTTTAGACTGCGCTTTGCCCGTTTAAGGCCTAGATCAATTTCCTTATCTTTGGCAGTATTGACTTTTCCGATATAATGTATTACTCTTCGACAAGATTAATGCAAGTAGAAAATCTTGAAGTAAAAGCAATAGCAAGGAAAGGAAAAATCTATGAATAAGGTACAAAGTCAGTTGAAAACCGTTTCCAAGTCTCTCGCGAGTTTATCAAAGCAGGTGGAAAAGTTGTCCAAACAAGCAGCAAAGTTTCAGCCGGCCCAAAAAGCAGCAGCAGCGCGAAGACCTGCGGCCAAAAAACCCAAAGCCGGACGAGCGGCACCAACCAAAGGTACAACCGTGTTGGACAGTGTTTTTAGCGTTATCAAACGGAGCAAAAAAGGTGTCACCATTGCCCAATTGAAGGATAAAACCGATCTGGACGCAAGGCAGCTCAGTAATGCGCTTTATAAGCTATCTAAAAAAGGGCAAGTTTACGCCAAGTCCCGCGGTCTCTATGTGAAAAAGTAATATTTTCTTTTCGACTACCTTGCAAGAGAAATAGTCTTCAGGACCATTATATCTTTCTGTGGTCTGGAGACTATTTTATCTTCAGGATCCGTAAGACATCCTGAATTTCGTTCTCCCCTTTCAATCTTTCCCATCCCGTATTGTGCCCATTTAATCATTGGTCCCGTTATCATCTGATCGGCTGTGCAGTGACGGAACAACTCCGTCCAGATTTTTGGTGGGCTAGTTGGCTGAGCACCACCCCCGAAAATGAGCACATATACTTAGCGTTTATGCTTGAATTAGGCAATGCTTTTTTACCACTTAATTCGCTGTTGCCTATTGTACAACTATGTGGTATTGAAACAGCCTTGATTTTTTGAGAAAGGATGGCCAATGGGCAACCAGGCGATCTCTACGGATCCCTTTGAAAAAATATGGCGGTTTTTTTCATCTGTGCGGCTGACCATAGTACTTCTTTTGTCACTGGCAGCAACCTCCATTATCGGAACGTTGATTCCGCAAAACGAATCTCCGCAAGCGTACCTGCAGGCCTTTGGAGCTTCTCTGTATCGTTTTTTCGATCTGCTCGGTTTTTTGGACCTTTATCACTCGTGGTGGTTCCAGACCCTGATGCTCCTACTGGCCTTAAATGTGCTGATCTGCTCTATAAATCGGCTCTCCACCACCTGGCGGATTATTTTCCCTGAGCGCCCCAAATTTAACCTTTCACGCTTTCGGCAGCTTGAACCCAAAGAGGAATTTACCCAAAATAGCTCTGGTGAAGATTTGCAAAAGCGCTATCAAGC
>JASFJP010000050.1:0-13472 GCA_050121225.1 Desulfobacterales bacterium | reverse complement strand
CCGTTATCAGAGCAGGCCAATTCATCCCCCAACTTAAGAATAGGCATAGTCAGTGTCAACTATCAGAGTTAGCATCAACAAAAGTACCAAAATTCTTATATAAAATTGGTTGACTTGGATGTATCCTTGTTTTAGCTTATTTATTTAAATATTCGCCGGTTGAATTTTTCAATCACCCGCCTTAAATCCGATTATTATGCATTTTTGCCAGGGGCGAGGCTTTCGATCATATATTCAGAGTATAGGAGGTGTTCAAATGGTTAAACGGGTTATATGGGGTATGATAATTTTGCTGCTGGTCATCGCGGGTTGCGCCGCACAAAAAGTTTACACCAGCTCTCCAGCAATTCAAACGGTGAGTACCAGTCATTATAAGGTGACCCTGGAACCGCTGCGTGCCAAAGGCTACAGCTACTACAACAGATTCCGCTATCAGTTTACCAACCAGACCAATGGGGACCTTGTCATTGACTGGTCGCAAACATATTATCTGCGAAACGGGAAGAGACACGGCCATTTCGGGTGGGAAGGTTTAACCTTTGAGCAATTGAGGGAAGCCAAAGAGGAGCCGAAAATTACCATTGCAGCCGGAAAAAAGGATGCCATTGAAATCTTTCCTATAAAATTAATCGGCTGGAAGGAAGAGGGCGTCAGAATGAAAGCAACCACTCCCGAGGCGGGTTTTACCCTTACCCCCCTGCCTGACGGGGAAAATGGTATGAGTATCGCTGTTCTAAAAGACGGGGAAGTGTTACGAAAGAATATTCTGGTTAATATTACACTGGATTAACTATATTGGTCTTGGAGTGTTGGAGTAACGGAGTACTGGGGTAAAGAAACCGGGATTGTTACAAACCATAAATTGCCTATGGTACCTATCTATCTATAGGGGAGCGGCTTCCCAGCCTTAATTTTAAAGGGGATTACTTACTCCCATTGCGACCGCCCCGCTTGAAAGACAGCGGGATACGAGTAAAAGCCGCTCCCACGAACTCTTTAAATCACTTCACGGGTGCGACTGTCCAGCACTCCATTACCCCGGCAGCACAAGGAATCACTACTCATCTCTACTTTGAAGCAGATCCAAAGTCGCATAACCTAAACTTCGGTCTATCATTTCCGAAACAACCGTTTAAAAAATCCACCGGATTTTTTCTCTTTTTCCTTTTCATCCGGGGGTTGACCTTCTATTGTAGCTGTCCCCAACGCGACAGCACACGCATCCTTCTTGCCAACCGATACATCCGCAAAAAAGGCGGCTATGCCGACCGGACCCAGCGCCACGGCGCCGGCCATTTTGCCGATCACGAAAGCCGTTCGGCCGGGATCGACAGCGAGGTGCGGGTTGGCGAGGGTGCCGCCCAGTCGAAACGGCTGGGACAATTCCTTGAAGCTGAAGCTGACATTGGCAGGCCCGGCTCCTTTTTTGGGCGTGGGCTTGATGCCCAGATCCAAACTCTCGCTTTTCAAGTTAACATCACCGGCGCCGAAAATGCTCGTTCGATCGGTGTCCAGCAATATCTTTACATCTGCCAGACCGTCTTTGATTTCGATTTGATTGACGAAGCAATTAATCGGGGTGTATTGCCTTTTTTCCTCAAACGGATTGAGCATTCGCAGGACACCGCTGCCCAGATACTTCTCAAGCAGTTCGAGGTATTTACTGGCCGTGCGTCCGTCGCTCATGGCGATACGAGTGTTGCCGTTGAGACCTGCCATCAGGGCGGCAACCGAGTTGCCGGAGCTATCCAGCTTAAAATCAACATCCAGATTACCTTCGACATCGCGCGGATATCTCAGCTTATCGAGCATCGGACCTATTTCCAGCTGATTGATGTTCAGGTTTGTAGCCAATGCGGCGGGATTTTCCTGCGATCGCAAAGCAAACTGGACGTCTGCGTTACCCCCGCCAATCTTGAATTTAAACGGTTTTATCTCAAGATTACCGTCTTTTAAAAAAATATCCAAGATCACGTCATCGAGTGCCAGCGCAGGGAGCAAAACCTGTTTGTCCCGAAATTTTATGTTTGCGTCGATCTCCTTAAGTCCCTCCAACGGAAGCGGTTCCGCTGGAAAAACTTTTGCTTTTTTGGCACTGGTTTTTGAAGTTTTGGTTTTCGATTTGGATTTTTGAGCTTTTGAGGGAGCGGGTGGGGCGGATTGAGCTTTTACGGTGCGTTCTTTTTTATCTTCTGCAAAAAGCGGTTGCAGATCTAATTTCTCCGTCGACAGCTCGGCTCTTAGCTGCGGCCGTTTGGCGGATAAATTCAATTCCAGCCAACCCTTGCCTTTGTTTTTTCCCCAGACAGCATTGAAAGCGGGAAGCTTGTATATTTTAGGGGCAGGATCGATAAACTGGCCGGAGACATTAAAGGCACCCTCAAGAGGTACTTCCGGCCCTCCCAGTTTTTCAAAATTTGACATGTCGTTGCCCATGGCGCTGAATTCCAGCTTCATTCCCTGCACAGCCGACAGGTCCTTGATTGTTCCCTTGAGCACAACTTCGATGAGATCTTCACGACCCAGCTTAAAATCCAGATTGTCGAGGGATAATTTTTTGCCGATGCCGGTTAGCTTGAGAGCCAGCTTCAGGGGTCCAAGATCTTTAATGTGGGAAATGTCTTCCAGGGCCGGAAGGGTTACCGGTTGAAGGGTGAATTTTGGGGATGCGAGATCGGTTGCCAATTGGAACTGTTTGGCGCTTAAATTCAAATCGAGTGAGCCGGTGATGTTGTTTTGCCCCAACTTCAACACCAGATCGCCGATCTTGTATTTTTTTTGAGCAGGATCTGTCAACCTGCCGGATATTGAATAGGCCCCTTTGAGGGGTATGGATTGGACGGTAATTTTGGCGAGGTTGGCAACTTCATTGCCCCGGAAATTAACATTCATATCAATGCCGCTTTGAGTGGTGAGGTCCTTGATTGAACCTTTGATCTGGACCGCGGCCAGTTGCTCGGTGCCTGCTTGCATTTCTAATTGCGTGAGGGACAATTGATCGCCCTCGAGGATCATTTTCGAGTTTATTTTTAACGGTCCCAGGTCATCTATTTTATTGAGGTTGGCATAGGCAGCATCCTTGGGTATTGGAAACGGTTTCAGGTTAAATTTTGGGGCAGATAGATTCACCTCGTATTTAGGCGGTTGGGCGGCCAAATTAAAATCCAGCCGGCCAGTCAGTTCCGTATCCGCCAATTTGAATTTGAAATTATCAACCTTAAATACGTTGGCGGTTGAATCACTAACGTGGCCGGTTAAGGCATACGCGCCCTGACCCGGCATCGGAGCAAAAAGGTAAGGTTGCGCAATGATTTCTTTGAGTTTGGCCAACTCATTGCCCCGCAGAGAGAACCTAAGATCGATGCCGTGTTGGGCCATGAGATTGGCAACCGACCCGCTCAGACGCAACTCGGCCGATGCCAAAGTTCCTGCTTGCAAGTCGACCTTTTTGACGGCAATCTCCTGGGTAAAACCGGTCAGTTTGACAGCCAGTTTGATGGGACGGACCTGGCCCAGGCCCTCGGCCCACCCCTCTTTGGCGAGGTGCGGCAGTAGAACACTTGGCAGGTCCAATTTCGGCAATGATAAATTTGCCTCCAGCTGAGGTTGCTCGCCTTTTAAATCCAAATTCAAGGCTCCCGTGAAATTGTTTTTCCCGACCGTAATTTTCAGATCGGGAATCTTGAGATTTTTATGGATCGGGATCATAACTTTGCCGGTGGCACTGAAGGCACCGCGAACCGGAAATGGCTGCCCGGTTATTTGCTCTAAATTGGCCAGATCTTTACCGCTGGCCTGAAAGTCGATATCGACCCCTTGCAGTTCTCTCAGGTCATCAACGATACCGTTTAGGCGAATCTCGGCCAGCTCCGGGGTACCGAGTTTGAGGTCTATCTTCTGGATGGCCGGTTTTTCAAGTGGCCCTGTTAATTTAAGATCCAGATTCAATTGTCCAAACCTAAATTTCTGCGACGTCAGCCTGGCGGTTAATAAAGGGTTTTTTTCGACCAGATTTAAAATTACCTGTCCATCAACCTCATTTTCACCCAGGACGACGCTTAGATCGCTCACGGTAAACACCTTAGCCTCAGGATCCGAAATTTGAGCGCTGACCTGGAAAGCGCCCCGCTCGGGCAGCGCCGGGAGGCCGAATTGGGTTAAGTTGGCGGAATCTTGACCCTGTGCGGTAAAATTAAGGTTAACTCCTTGCAGGGCGAACACATCTCTTAAATCACCGGTAAGCGATATTGCGACAAGCTCTTGGCTTCCGATCTGAACATCCAGCTTTTCTACCGCCAGACTGCCCGCGGAATCGCTCACCCTGGCTGATAATTTAAAGGCGCCCAATTCCGGCGCGCCTGAAATTCCTGCCCGCCTGGTAATTTCAGCAACCGACGATCCCTGGGCCTTAATATCAAATGCCAGGTTTTTAAAATTAATAGGATCACGAAGGTCACCCGTGATCATTGCGGTTGTTCCACCTGCTGTTGCTGTGAGGTTCGCCGTCAATGAATATCCCGGCTGGACCCAGGCCCAAATTGGACCGACAGTACCCCTGAGCGTAAAGGGCTTGTCGTCAAAGGCACCTTTAAAATCCAATTGCAGAGGTTCATCGAACCCGGGTATTTCAGCGTCAAGACGGTCGATGCTGACTGAAAATTTAACATCCGATCGCGCATCTTTATAGATAAAACGACCTTTTTGGATAATAACATCGCTGAATATCAGCGGTAGAGGAGCCATCGCCGATTCATCTTTTTGGTCTCCGGGCATTTCAAATGAAAAGTTGGATGTTCCGGAACTGTCAAATTCTGCGATTACGGTCGGTTCAATCAGAACCAGGTGGGCAAAATCAAATTTTCCGATGATCAGGGGTAAAAATGCGACCCGAACTTCCATACGTTTGACCCGGACCAGATCCGGTGTTGAGCTCCAGGAGGCATTCTGAAAGCTCACCTCTTCAACTATCAGGGTTGGCCGGATGCCAAGCTCAAATTCGATATCGCCGGCTATCGTCAGTTCGCGACCGGTGGCATTTTTGACGGTCTTGGCAATCATCGGTTTGAATTTATTGAAATCGTAGAAAGAGAGAAACGCATATATCGCCGCCATCAGAACAGCCACCACCATGGCCGCGGCAATGAGGATTTTTTTCCAACGCGACATTTTACATCCAATTAGATTATTATCAATCCTATTAAAATCATTCGATCAGGTGAAAAGGCAGATTTTACATTCCCGGGCGTATTTCAAAAAATCTTCGGCGGTCCACACCGGCACTCCCTCAATGAGCTTTTCTTCCTCAATTTCCATCATTTGAACGGTCATATGACAAGCAATCAGTTCGACCCCCTCCAATTGGGCCATTTCCTGAAGATCTGCGAGGCTGGGAATATTGGCCTGTTCAATCTTTTTTTTCATCATTCCGGTGGCGATGGAGGTCATGCCCGGTATAGCACCCATGACCCCCGGCGGGAAAAATTTTGCCCGTTCCGCCCCCCCTTCGAGCACGAGATTTAGTCCCATGAATGAATAGAATATTTTACTATCCAACCCCTGTCTTGCGGCATTAATGCCTAAAACCAATGATGGGTAAGCTCCATCCAGGGTGTCTTTGGTACAGATAAAAGCTGCTTTTTCTTTTTCACCCATTATTTATCTCCTTTCAAATCGAATCGGCACGTTTGTTTTTTACTATTTGCCGAATCACTATTTTTTATCTCGTCAATTCTTATCGATATCAGCTCTTTTTAAACCCAGCAATTCAATTGTAACTATGCCAGAATGAGTTGGTTTGTCAACGAAGTTACATTTAAGGGCAGGGCACCAACCAAGTCAACTCTATCTGATTCAGATAGAAGCGATTTACCTTCTCCCGGATACGGCACTAAAATCCGAAATCGCATTACTCAAATCACAAATAATATCAAAATTGCAAATAGTAATGATCAAAACATTACAATCATTTATTTGATGTCTCGCGTTATTCTATCTGTTTTGAATAAGTTCGTATATGACAGATTTGCAATTTACAAAGCAAAGGGAATCGAGTACAACGGCAGAGAGCATCGATATCAGGATCATTATTTTTTTGCTATCCTTCGTCCTGTTGTTTATGCAATTTCAGGGTTTATCAAAAGATTTCTATATGTTTACTCCGTTGTTATCATTTGTGGTACTGGCATCATGACAAGGCAGGATTAACAACAATGCAAATTGCGAGTCGCGATAACCGTGCCGTTGGGATTGTTTTGGTGGGGTCCATTGCGGATCTTCTGCTTTTTTATATTTTCATTCACATAGGGACTCCGTGGAACAGCGCTCATGTTATCAGCTTTCTGTCCGGAGCAATCGTCACCTGTGTTTTATGGTTAATATGGCTGCAGGCAACCGCCCTTGCTCAAAGCGGGATACGGCTATTTTCTACCTGGATAGTCATTGAGTTGTTTGCTTTATTTCTTCGCGGAGGGGTGTTATCCGCCTTGGTTGAGGTCGGGGGGTGGTCCCCGACAACGGCGATTATCTGGGGGGTTGGCGTGTCGTCTGCAGTGATGCTTTTCAGCACTCATCAGTGGATCCTGCCCTCTGATAAAAGTCGCATGGATCCGGACAACCGCTGGCTCAGCTTCAGCATCACATTGATCGGCTACGCCGTGATCCTGCGCATATTATACAGCGGATCTGTCGAGCTGCTGCATGAGGAGGCGTACTACTGGAATTATGCCCAACACCTCGATATCGGATACCTGGACCACCCTCCCATGGTGGGATGGCTTATCTGGGTGTTCACCACGTTCCTCGGTCATTCGGAGATTGCTGTGAGGACGGGTGCTCTCGTGTGCTGGCTGGTTACCGCGTTCTATGCTTATAGACTGGCATATGCGCTAGACGGTTTACGGATGGCACTGGGGACTCTTTTGTTTGTCGCTCTGTTGCCTTTCTTTTTCAGCGTAGGACTGATCATGATCCCGGACGCCCCGCTGGTCGCGTGTTGGGCCGGATCGCTTTACTATCTTTATCGTTCCTTGATCGAAGAACGCAGTGCGGCTTGGGTGGGCGTCGGTATTTTCATGGGTCTCGGATTGCTTTCAAAATATACGATGGTCCTTTTGGGAATTGCAGCCTTTATGTTCATGCTGGCGGATCGTCGGTCTCGGCATTGGTTTTTGAGGCTCGAACCTTACCTGTCCGTGCTGATAGCCGCCCTTCTGTTTGCACCAGTTCTTTTTTGGAACGCCGATCATCAATGGGTTTCTTTTTTTTTCCAGGGTCCGAAACGATTTAGTGGTCGCTTCGATTTCGACTTGCCCGATCTGATCGGCTGCATGCTCGTTTTGTTGACACCTACTGGATTTCTAGCTGCGGTCGCAACCGTGGTATCCAGAAAATCACTCTTTTCTGACGCAGTGGATACGAGGAACCGGCGAGCTTGCAGACTCCTGCTCACGTTGACCGTGATTCCCCTTTCGGTATTTGTGTTTTTCAGCCTCTTCCGAAATATAAAGCTCAACTGGACCGGGCCGATTTGGTTGGGGATCCTGCCGTACATCGCGGCTTTCACATTACCCCATTGTCGCGCATCGGACAGCAAAATGGCTGGCTTCGCCATGCGTGCCTGGCCGGCGACCTTAGTTGCAATTCTTCTTCTTTACGGAGCCACGCTTCACTTTGCAGCACTGGGGTTTCCAGCCACGCCCTATCCCCCGAATCCCTTTGGCATGGGAATGCAGCATTTGGCCCAAGAGATCGAAATCGTTGTCAATGATTTTGAGCGTAGAACCCGTGAAACGCCACTCATCGTTTGCATGGATGGGGACCGATTGGCTGGTTGGGTTGCATTCTATCGGACAAAAAACGCTGGATTGCAGAATGAATTTGAAAGGGCGAAAATTGTGGGTAATACGACCGGTGGACACTTTTTCGGCAAAAACAGCCACATGTATCGCATTTGGCATCCAATCGGAACGCACCAAAATAGGGTTATCTTGCTTATCGGTCGCAAGCGGTCAGGGTTTGCGGATGAAATAGTGCAATCGCGCGCCAAACCCATCGGGGATATTGAAGAGGTTGTGTTTCAGAAGAACGGCAAAGTGGCAGGACGCTTTTTTTACCGATTCCTGCGAGTAGACGACAGCAGCTCATTTTTGAAGAATTCGAAATAGAATGCATCGTGCGCTGCAGGTTGCAGCGAACGTGTTCTCAAAACTTAAATTTGATACCCCCGCACACATAGTTGGAACCCGAGGCTCCAATCCATTCGAGCACCGACGAGCGATGGTGGATTCGAACGACCAAATCCCATCGAGGATACTGGGGTAGGCCCAATGCCAGTTCGAACATAAGATAATTGAGAAACCGCTGAGCATCATCGTCCTCTTCTCTTTCCACCTCGGAAACTTCGGTGTAGTAGGAGAAGCCTTCACCCACCGCGAAGCTGGTATCGATATACTTGTCCCACGGAAACGCATGCCAGCGTCCGACAAGCAACCCGACGAACTCCCATTGGTCACTTCCGTCGAAGTGTTTGCCGACTTGGCCCTCAACCTCAAAGCCGATATATTTTTTATAGTGCCAGAACTCTCGCGCCAGTGCGGCTACAACGACATAGGCATTATCATCAAAGGTCGCTTGAAATGAGAATACATCGCCGATATCATCTTGGGCGGAGGCGCCCCCGTAAACGGTCACCCCCCATTTATATCGTTCGGCAGTATCTTCGCCTTTTTCCTCGTCTGCCAGAGCGTTGTTTTCAAAGCAGATCAACAGTATTATCGGTATCCAAAATAAACGCCGCAGTATTGTATAATCCAACTCCGCTCACCTCGAATTATATTTGAAAACATTTTCATATCTCAGATTGTGGTGGTTTGGTCAAGAATCTTTTTATATCAGAAACAAAGGCATTCATGCTGCCTCCTCCAAAAAGTTAGGATTAGACCGGAAAGATTGAAATGGGATTTGGAAAGTGGGTGCTATATCTCAAATCCAGATTGATCTGCTTCGGATATATCCAAATTGCTGCGTTCGAATTCTGCGATCACTTGGGCACCCAGCAGCAGAATAATAACGGCCACCTCGATGCTTAACAATGCCACTACTGCGGTCGCCAAAGAGCCATATATGGCGTTGACCAGTGACAGCGTTGAGTAATACCAGACCAGCACATGGCGGATAATTTCCCAAAGTATCGTGGCCGTGATTCCGCCAGCAAGGGCATAACGAACCGAAATGCGCCCGACCGGCATCACCAAATACAGAGAGGTCAGCATCATCACCATGCCGAACATGCCTGAAAAATAAAGAGCGATTCTGGAAGTGGCCTCCAGGCTGAGATCATAACCGAATAAGATGATATGCTTGTCGGCAAGAGCATCCAAAGCGCCGGCGAAGAGAGTCACTAATAATAAACCCAATCCCATTAGAAACATATATGCATAGGGGATGATGGCGGAGATCAGAAAATGACGGCGGTGCCGTCTGGCTCGATGCGAAAATATGACGGCCATGGCGTTTTCCAGCATGGTAAAGGCCATGGAGCTGAAAAAAAGCATAAACAAAATGCCGAAAACGCCTACCAGTTGACGGCGGGCGAGAAATCCCCATATCTGGCCGGCGACCATATCCGCATAACCGGGAATCACCAGTTTCAGATTCGAAAGGATCGTATCGTACAACTGCTCCTCTTCAATGAAATGCGACAGCCCAACCAGTATCAGCGCCAACATGGGTATGATCGACAAAAGGGTATAATAGGCAACCGCGCCGGCGAGAAGCAATCCCTGATTGCGTTTAAAACCGGAGAGCACTCTCAGTAGAAATTTTCCCGGTCGTTTCAGTATTGAATGGCGCAGTCGGGCTCTATTGTCCATTGATTTATTTCGGTCTCACTGGTACGCACGGTTTTGTCAACGTTTGAAATCCGTTTTATTAAGCTTTAGATTCTTGAGGACGGCAAACTTGCTGTCGCTTGACTCTGGAACGCAATTGCAATTTCCGTCGTTCAAACTCGCACCGCATATCGGGCATAGTCCCTTGCAATTTTCCTTACAGACGGCATTTAGCGGAAACGCCAGAACAATCTGTTCCTGGATTCCGTCATGCAGATTGATTTCTTCACCCTGGAAATAAATTAGGCCCATATCTGCGGCATTCAACTGTACTTCGGCTTGCTCGGCATCTTCACTTGATCCGGGCACCAAACGCGTGTATGTAAGGGCATATTTGGATTCGAGGGGTGTACTGTATTCAATCAAGCAGCGTCCGCAGATCAGGCGAACAACGGTTGTCAAGTGGCCCTCGACCTCTACCATATCACCGATCCGGATGGCTCTCAAGGTGGTCTTTATGGGAGAAAGAAAATCGCATTCACCGGTCTTCATCATGTTTGCCAGAACAGGAAAAACATCGGCCTTTTCTGCAAAGTCAAGTTGCAGCCCCTGCTCCGGGATTTGATCAATATGAATGTGCATCATTTCGTGTGCCTCCATTCCGGATTGTTTGAAGAATTAAATATTTACAATTATCATCAATATAATTATACAATACGGTAAAGCAATTCATGGGAACAGAGCAATTTTTTGCATCAGCCGGTATTGACGATAGGAGATTCATTGTAATATGAGTAAAAAAAAGAAACAGCCGACGAATAGCGGCTCTAGCTCTGAAACAAAGGACAAATCGGGTACTAACGAATGTATGCGCTGCGGTACTTGCTGTGAGAAAGGAGGGCCATCTTTTCATCATGATGACCGCATGTTGATTGAAAAGGGGATCATTCTTTCCAAAAACCTATACACTATTCGCAGAGGGGAGCTGGCCTATGACAATGTGCAGGGATGCCTGAGAGCCGTAGAATCGGATATTATTAAAATAAAGGGCAAAGGAGATGGTTGGATCTGCCTTTATTTTGATGAGGATAAAAGGGCCTGCATGGTTTACGATGATCGCCCACTGGAATGTCGCGCGCTAAGATGCTGGGACACCCGAGAAATTGAGCAAATCTACGCGAGCAATCGCTTGACAAGGGAGGATCTCGTTTCTGACATCGAGGGCCTTTGGGATCTAGTAAAGGATCACCAAACGCGTTGTGATTATCAAAAGATTCAAAAACTGACTGATGACCTGATCAACACCAAAAGTCAAAGCTCCTACAGGAAACTTCTGGAAATAATGCGCTATGACGCTGAAATACGAAAATTGGTGATCTCCCGAGGGGGGCTGGAAGAAGACATGCTGGACTTTTTATTCGGGCGCCCCTTAACGAAAACATTAAGAAATTACGGGTTCAAGGTCCAGCAGAAAGGCAAGAAGATCGGTCTGGTGCGTATGAACTGATCCGAGCTAGATGAGGGGTCGGGGGATTTTTTCGATTTAGCCGCTACCTGCATAATCGGTCGCGAAACTTGAGCAAACTCATGGATAAGGGCTCGTATCAAAAGAACAGCAAAGGGATATTTTACCAATACATTAGCTGAAAAAATGAAAGCGATTGTTGTCAAACAGGAAAAAACAAGGCCATTTTTGATCTGGGAGGATGTGCCCGATATCCGCTGTAATTCCGAAGAAGTCCTCGTGGACGTGAAGGCGACAGCAGTTAACCGTGCTGATTTGCTACAGGCGCAGGGATTATATCCCCCACCGCCGGGGGAATCCGAGATACTCGGTTTGGAAATGGCAGGGATTGTCTCTGCCATCGGTGATGGGGTAGAAGGATGGCAACCGGGTGATCGGGTATTGTCTTTGTTGGCCGGTGGAGGATATGCGGAGCAAGCGGCTGTTCATCACCATATGTTGATCCGACTACCTGACGATTGGTCGTTTACCCAGGGTGCAGCGGTCCCGGAAGTCTGGTTGACAGCTTTTGTCAATCTTTTTTGGGAAGGCAAGCTTAAAGCTGAAGAGACAGTACTCATCCATGCCGGTGCGAGTGGGGTCGGTACAGCCGCGATTCAGATGGCACGTGAAATTGAATCCTTCGTTTGCGCTACCGCCGGGTCTGAACCGAAATTATCCCGATGCCGAGACTTGGGTGCTACCGTGGCGGTTAATTACAAAGAGCAGGATTTCTTAGAGGAGGTTTTAAATAGAACGAAAGGCAAGGGAGTCGACGTCATTTTGGATCCGGTCGGCGGTTCGTATCTGGAAAGAAATCTGAAACTATTAAACGAAAATGGTCGCTTGGTAAATATCGGGCTGCTGGGAGGTGCATCTGCCGAATTGAATTTGGGATTGGTACTTGGTAAAAGCCTGCGAATCATCGGCTCACGATTGCGCAGCCGACCTTTACCTGAAAAAATAGACATCACCCAGGCATTTAAGAAACAATTTTGGTCATTGCTTGAAGACGGAACACTTCAACCGGTTGTAGACCGCGTATTTCCAATTCAAGAGGCGCAGAATGCCCACCATTTCGTTCAACAGAATAAAAATATTGGTAAGGTGGTTTTGGAGGTGAACGCTTCCCCTAGTAAAGATCGGGCTCCATGAGCCCCGCCGACAGCGAGGCTTGATCCAACCCGCAGAGGTGATATGGATGGTGACGTTTACAAACAGATTTGATCTATGGCAGAGCCGATTATCGCTGACCCCCGATGGCGGGATCTTCGACTGGCCCAGAAAACCAGATTTTCGATTTTTAATAAACGTGAGCCTATGGATACGGGTTGAGAGCCTAAGAATCTTTAATCACGAAAGCACAGAAGATGGGAAGCACGAAAAAGGACGTTTAGTTTAAGTTTTCTTTCGCGTTTTCATAATTTCGTGGTTTCGTGATTCGCTTTTATTTTTTAGTTTATTTCACGAAAAAACTTCGACGCCTCCCGTTGGAAACATTTGCTAACCATTAATGGACCAATCGATGTGAAAGCTGTTTTTCACGATGGTTGCGATGTGGTGATCAAAGTACTTATGTTCAACTAACCAAAGCCGATTCGCGTAGCGGATGTTTAAATGCGAATTGTCGATGATTTGGACGATTCGGCATTTCAGAAGGTCTTTGATTCCGGTCCCGAGTGCTTTAAGCACAGCTTCCTTTGAGGTCCAGTATCGGAAAAACACTTTTAGAGAATTCTCCGCGGAGTCTGCCAGTATCCATTCATTTTCAGTGGCGGTCTTGCGGAAAATCCCTTCAGAACACGAACGGATCCGTTCAATGTCGATTCCTATCGGCGTTGGTGAGACGACGCCGCCGACGTATTGCGTTTTATGAGATATCGACCAACAGTTGCCGTCTGAGGGCAGGGGAGCACCGTTTTCATCCTGATTCAATTTCCCAAGGCTGATACCGCTCTTTTCAGAGGACAACGCAAGTGCCTGACGTGCGTGCTGACTCAAAAATTTGACCCGGTCTTTAGGCTTGAAATGGTGGACTTCCTCAGGCACGGATAATATAACAGGATAGATGGTCGTCTGATTGCGGAATTCGGAACTCGGATTGCGGATTTTGTGATTTTTTGTCATTTAGTCATTTTACC
>JASFJP010000049.1:0-13652 GCA_050121225.1 Desulfobacterales bacterium | reverse complement strand
TCACGTCCGAATATATCGGTTTCGTCGCAGGGGATGAAGGTATCATCGCAAATAACCAGCTCCTCGTTTTTTCTGAAAATCCGGACTCCATCGGGCAAATTTAACCAACCTTTTAACGGACCGGTTTCTAGCAACTGTAGTGCGGCGTTCACATGCGCCAGCGTAATTCGCCGCAGATCCTTCTTCACGGTTAAAATCGCTTTTCGAATAATTCGTCTTTTGACAGACGTGGCCTGACTTTCAAGCACAGGTACGGATAGACAGATTGAGCCGATATTTTTGCTGGATACGCTTTGTTCAAAAACAGGCTGCAGGATATCTTCAAAATATCGATCTTCTGCACGCAAGATCGATCCTAAACGATTGAGATTTTCAATAATTTTAGGGTTATACGATGCTTTCAGCTCAGGAATTAACTGATGTCTTATTTTATTGCGCAGAAATTTTGGGTCGGTATTTGAGGTATCCAAAACGCAGGCTATATTTTTTTCAGTAATATAGTCATATATTTCAGAACGTTTAAGACGAATTATTGGTCGCACGATGGTACGATTTCTCACCGGCGGTATTCCTGACAAACCCAAAGGGCCACTTCCACGCAGCAGGTACATGAGCATTAGTTCCGCATTGTCATCGGCAGTGTGTCCCAGAGCGATTTTATTGAATCCATGTTGGCGGGAAGTTTCGTGGTAAAACTGGTAGCGAACCCGTCTGGCGGCTTCTTCGATTGACAGTCGATAGATGCGTTTATGGGCAATCACATTGCGTTTTTCTGAATAGCACGGCAGGTCAAGTTGCTGACCGAGAGCGGCTACAAATTCAGCGTCACGGTCGGCATCTTGATTTCGAAGGCAATGATTGAGATGGCCAATACCCAGCCTCAGTTTGTATTCAGGAGCCAATGTGCACAAGACATGTAAGAGAGTTGCCGAATCCGGACCTCCGGAAACTGCTACCAGTACGGAATCTCCCGGAAGGAACATTTGGTAAGCGTGAATTGTCTCTCTGACAACTTTGAGAATTTTTTTTTCGACATGTTTTTTAGGGCGATCTTTGCCAAAAACAGACATAGGTCCATAACTTCTTTAATTGCGTTGCAGGCATTTCATGAACATTTGAAGGCTTGAAACCGATCCTAAGAGTATGCGTATCAGTCTGATATGTCAACAATTAACGCTGAGTCGGGAAGTGCTCAGATCCCACCTTATTTTTTATTGTGCTTGTCTTTTTTCTTGCAAAAAAATTAAGATGGCGTATTCTATCATTCGGTTGTGCTAGGCGGGGAGCTAGCGGTGCCCTTTTCCCGAAATCCGCTTTATGCGGGGCTGAATTCCCGCTTGAGGATCTAAGCATTTGGACACTTAATCCACTTGACCGGTCACCGCGCAACAGACGGTCGCGAACCTCGTCAGGTCCGGAAGGAAGCAGCGATAAGTGATGCAGTCTGTGTCGTGGATCGATCGCGGTCTATATGGTGCATTTAAGTGCTCCAAAAAAGATTCGATAGTGGGTGCACAACCATTTTTAGTTCGAATTTTAGTTCGAATTCCTATTTCGGACCCGCTATCCAGCATCAATCCGCCTGCTATCAGCGTCCAGAATCCAACTATCCATTTTCGGTATTCGAAGGTCAATTTTTCATACCAGAATACTCAGGTAAATGGAAAGGCCAAGCAAACATTTTTTCCTATAAAACCTTGCTATTACTATCTTGACAACCTTTCAAGGTGTCTTAACTTTCAATTCAACGTTGCCAACCTAAAAATAGAGAGGAAAAGCACCGCCGCATGTCACAAAAAAAGAAAATAAAAATCCAGACCGAACCCAATGAGGAAGAAAGCAAATTAGGGAACACCGGAAAAGCAAGCTTGGCTGAAGCTAAAGTTGATAAAGCGGAAGAAATCGACACAAACGATTCCGTCAAAGACCTGGAAGATAAGCTACACAGCAAGGAGGAAGAAGCCAAAGAAACCTATGAACGCCTTCTGCGGGTTTCAGCTGAGTTTGAAAACTACAAAAAGCGTTCAGCACGGGAAATGGAGGAATTCAGAAAATTTGCCAACCAGTCCCTGATCAAAGAGATGCTTTCCGTCGTTGATAATCTTGAACTGGCCATGAATTCGACCGACAGCCAAAAAGCAGTTGACAAAGGCGTGGTCGAAGGGCTGGAAATGACACACAGGGAAATCTTGAAAGTCTTTGAACGGTTTAATGTCAAGCCTATTGATGCTAAAAATCAAGCGTTTGATCCGTCATTTCATGAAGCGGTCATGCAGGAAGAAACAGATGAATTTCCCGAAAATACGGTTATTAATGAAATGCAAAAAGGATATTTAATCCATGACAGACTACTGAGACCTGCAATGGTAGTGGTTGCCAAGCCCAAAGCGGGCCAAAAACAAGAACAAGATGAAAAAAAGAAATAACTATCAGGTTTATCTAACTATGTCAGTGTCGACTTAAAGTTAAGGAGGAAAACAATATGTCCAAGGTAATCGGAATTGATCTCGGCACCACAAACTCATGCGTAGCGATCATGGAGGGAGGTGATGCAAAGGTAATCACCAATCCGGAAGGCGGGCGCACAACTCCGTCAATAGTTGCTATAAACGAAAGCGGTGAGAGATTGGTAGGCCAAATTGCAAAACGGCAGGCAATTACCAACCCCGAAAATACGGTATTCGGCGTAAAACGTTTAATAGGGCGCAAATATGCTTCTAAGCAGGTCCAAGATGACATCAAGATACTCCCGTATAAAATAGAACAAGCCAGCAACGGTGACGTCAGGATCAACATCAAGGGAAAACAGTATAGTTCGGCGGAGATATCCTCTTTCATCCTCGCCGACATCAAACACTCAGCCGAAGAATACCTGGGAGAGAAAGTTACCGACGCCGTCATTACCGTTCCAGCCTACTTTGATGATAGTCAACGTCAAGCCACCAAAGACGCCGGTAAGATTGCGGGTCTCAATGTCTTGCGCATCATCAATGAGCCGACCGCGGCTTCTTTAGCATATGGGTTGGATAAAAAAAGCGAAGAGAAAATTGCTGTTTTCGACCTCGGTGGGGGAACGTTTGATATCTCGATTCTTGAAATCGGTGAAGGCGTTTTTGAAGTCAAAGCAACCAACGGTGATACCCACTTGGGAGGTGAAGATTTCGACTTGAGACTGATCGAGTATCTGGCTGATGAATTCAAAAAAGATCAAGGGATAGATCTCAGGCAAGATAAAATGGCACTTCAACGTTTGAAGGAAGCCGCCGAAAAGGCCAAGATGGAACTATCCACCTCCATGGAAACCGACGTCAACCTTCCCTTTATTACAGCGGATGCCAGTGGTCCCAAGCACTTAAATATAAAAATTACACGAGCCAAACTTGAGGGGCTCGTCAGTGATCTACTAGATAATCTCGAAGGACCCTGCCGAACAGCCCTTAAAGATGCCGGTCTATCACCTGAAAAAATTGATGAGGTGATCCTCGTGGGTGGGATGACACGCATGCCTGCCGTTCAGGAACGCGTGAAAAAGACTTTTGGCAAAGATCCGCATAAGGGCGTCAATCCGGACGAAGTAGTGGCTCTTGGGGCGGCGATTCAGGGAGGTGTCTTAAAGGGTGATGTGAAAGATGTTCTTCTGCTTGACGTGACACCGCTTTCACTGGGGATCGAGACCCTCGGTGGGGTGATGACCAAGCTGATCGAAAAGAACACGACAATCCCGACTAAAAAGAGCCAAATTTTTTCCACGGCAGCCGACAGTCAACCCGCCGTATCCATCCACGTCCTCCAAGGAGAACGTGAGATGGCTGCCTACAACAAAACCCTGGGACGCTTTGAATTGGTCGGTATCCCGCCTGCACCTCGAGGCATACCTCAGATAGAGGTAACCTTCGACATCGACGCCAATGGAATCGTGAACGTTTCGGCAAAGGACAAAGCCACCGGCAAGGAGCAATCTATTCAAATCACTGCCTCCTCAGGGTTGTCGCAGGAAGAAATTGACAACCTCATCAAAGACGCGGAAATGCACGCTGAAGATGACCGTAAGAAAAAAGAACTCGTTGAGGCGCGCAATTCAGCCGACGCTTTGGTTTACTCAACCGAAAAATCCATCAATGAATTGGGTGACAAGGTTGATAGCGCGACGAAAACCAAGGTTGAAGAAGCTGCCGCCGCATTGAAAAAAGCCATGGAAGGAGAGGACACGGCTGAAATCAAACGACTCAGTGAGGAGTTAACCAATGCTTCGCACAAGCTGGCTGAAGCTATGTATCAGCAAGCATCAGCAGGTGAGCGACAAACCGGTGATCATGCGGGGTCGGAAGACCCGGCGGGCGGTGCTGCTCCGGAGGAAGATGTCGTTGATGCGGATTTCGAAGAAGTAAAAGAAGACGACAAAAAATAACCTCCCGTTTGCGCTAGTTTCGATCCCGCGGCACTTGCTGTACCGCGGGATTTTTTTGTAACTGCTGTATAAATTTGGAAATGCGTAGTCCAGACGTTCGCTCGTTTAGGTTGACGGAGTGGATAGGAGAGGATATGGCAAAGATCGAAAATGATTCGGAAGACGTGGATGCGTTGTGCAAAGAATGTGGGCATCCATTTAAAGCCTATGTAGACCGGATTCTGCCGGAGCAAGAAATGAATGCCGAAGACCCAAAAATAGAATGTCCGGTTTGTGGGTGCACTAAATGCACAATCGGTAAATGATGGATAATTATGAGAAAATTTGTCAAGACAACCTGAGGCAGCTTTATAGCAACCTCCCGGAGAATTTGGATCAACTGCTGCCGGGACAGCGGCAAAATGACGAATTTCTTCTAAAAGCGTTTGGGAAATCCTGTCGAATTACACCGGGCGGTATCTGTCTTGGCGACACGGCCGAGAGCGGTGTGCCCTGCATACTGGTCTCTCTGTATGCTCTCCACGCCAAGGCGGATTTTTGTATACCTACCCCCTACAAGGCCTTTAGAGAAATTCCAAACAGCATGCCGTATGTTGGTGCATTTTCAACGCACACGGAAAAGGTTTTGATTCCTTATATTGACCACATTGAAAGACGCTTAGATTTCATTTTCGATATGTTCAATGGAGAGCCTGGTAATGGTAGTCTCAGCGGAGATTTTTCGATCGTCGTCCGACCTTTTCCGAAAATCATGTTGCATTATATTTTCTATCGTGCCGATGATGAATTCCCTGCCTCAGCAACCTGCCTTTTTTCAAATAATGCGCTGTCATTTTTACCGATTGATGCCCTCGCAGATACTGGGGAGTATACTTCCAAAAGGATCATAGATCTTCTTTCACAAAAAAATCCATGAAGCCGCGTGCCTTTACAAAGGGTATTGACGTGTTATTATATAGCAGGATTTTACGATATGCAATTGCGAGAAAGGAGGTCCCCCTATGGAAGTGAACAAAGTCCTTTGGCCCACAGATTTTTCAAGCAGTGCTGAGAAAGCCCTGCCTTACGTTACCGACTTAACCCAAAAATATGGGGCCGAAATTCATGTCCTGTACGTGATCGAAGACATTGCCCATCATGAATCCTGGTACGGTGATTTTGACAAAAGCCATGTGGACAAGTTGATGCAATGGGCTGATAAGTCTGCTAAAAAAAGACTGGATCAGGTTTGTCAAAAATATTTAGATAGTTGCCCGTTATATGTCAAGCATATCGCAATTGGTGACCCCGCCCAGGAAATCTTAAAACTAATAGAGAAAGAAAAGGTAGATCTAGTGGTGATGGCAAGTCACGGGACAAAGGGTAATTTTCGTTTTGGAAGTGTGGCCGATAAGGTTTTGAAAAATTCACCTGTTCCGGTTACGACTATTCCGATAGATCCCGAATGAAACGATATATCTAATGCAGGCTTGAGTGTCATCCCCCCGACGTCTGAGGAAATGCCGTATTGGCATATAGATATTCCATTTTTTCCTTGTGTTTGAGTTCCTCATTAGCCATTTTAAAAAGCATTGATCTGATATCGCCGTCAGGGTGTAGGTCGGCCAGCTCTGTGTAAAATTGATGTGATCTGCTTTCTCTGTGTGAAGCGACTAGATATACGTCGGAACTTTTCATGTTTGAATCGACATCCGGTTCGTCCAGGTGTTCGGCGATCTTATAGTCGACAACATCGGCCATTCTTAACGCATCCGGACCATAATTTCCGTCACGATAACCGACCAAAAACGCTTTGTGCTTTTTTTCCTCTACGGCAATGAACTCAAGCGTATCCCTTACACTGGTGTCATCCACTTTGCTGTGAATATCCATATAGAACTCGTAGGCTTCCTCTTCTCTCCGGATCGCAAGATCGATAACTTCATTCAGCCTTTTTTCCATTGCGATGCCTCCTTTTGTTGAGATTGATTTTAATCCAAATTAAAATAGAATTCAAAAATTAACAATACTAAAATAGATCCGATTTGGTTGGCGTCAACCAATTCCGGCATTACTATAGCTTTATGATCATCATTGAGAAGTTTATCCCGGAAATTGGCGGTATCAGATAAAATTAAGCGCAGTCGCTTTTAAAAAATATCATTGTTAGTTTGGCGGGCGCTTGCATTTAAATCCGTATATGAGGTAAATAAGTGAGTCCCTCATCTAATTCAAATTGAGAACAACTTATAATCATCACGTTTATCATGCCATCCTTGCTCAATAAAGAAATGAGGTAACCGATTATGGATAAAAATCCTGAATTTACAACTGCAATTCTGGATGCATTTGAAGACGGTATTTATGTCATGAATCAAGATCACATTGTTGAATATATGAATAGTGCCATGATTGCCGACTTTGGAGACGGTATCGGCAAGAAGTGCCACCAATTGCTCAATCGAAGCGATCAAAAATGCCCATGGTGTTTATCAGATGACGTATTTGAAGGCAAAACCGTGCGCCGGGAGGCTTATGTTCCTGTGGTTGATAAGACTTACTACCTTATCGAAATCCCTTTTGAAAATACATATGGATCCTTATCTAAGCTTAGCATTTATCGCGATATCACCGATCAGAAAATGCGGGAAAAAAGACTTTGGGCCTCACAGGCTGACTACCAGAGGCTTTTCGAGCACATAGCGACTGGTGTTTTTATCAGTAGCAAAGAAGGCAAATTTTTAAATGCCAATCAGGCGCTGCTGGATATGTTAGGCTATGACAGCAAGGAGGAATTTCTAAACATCGATATTGGTCGGGATCTTTATGTAAGGCCCGAAGATCGACGTCGTTTCCAGGAAGTGATCGAACGCGACGGTCGGGTAATTGACCACGAAGTGGAATTTAAACGCAAAGACGGCAGCGTCATTCCAATTTTGCTTACAGGCCATGTGCGTTATGATCAAAACGAGAATATTATTGGATATGAGGGACTAAACGTCGATCTAACTCAAAGAAAATTGATGGAAAAAGAACTCCGGGAAGCTTATGATTTCATGAATAAGATCATCCAGAGTTCCCCCAATCCTATCACAGCAACCGATATGAAAGGCAATATCCTGATCTGGAACCATGCCGCTGAAGAAACCCTTGGTTATAAAGCCAGAGACGTTATCGGCAAGATGAATATCCGTAAAATCTATCCGGATGGTGTGGCCCGCAAGATCATGCAGATTCTAAGGAGTAACGAATATGGTGAGATCGGCAGACTGCATTCATTTCCCATGGTTTATATGAGAAGGGATGGAAAGGTTATTGAAGGCAACCTTTCAGCTGCCATCATCTATGACACCCATGGAAACGAAATTGCTTCCGTAGGATCATTTGTAGACCTGAGTGACCGCCTGGATATGGAGCGCGCCCTGCGTCGGACCCAGGAGCAACTGCTGCAATCGGAAAAGCTAGCTGCAATGGGACGGCTAACATCTCAAATCGCCCATGAATTAAACAATCCCCTGTATGGCATCATGAATACCCTGGAGCTGCTGAAAACCGAAATCTCGCCCGAGAGCAAACGGCGTAAAATTTTGGAAATGGCGCTTTCGGAAACGGTTCGACTCAGCGATTTGCTTCGCAAAATGCTCTCATTTTCTAAGCCGGATCAAGAAGAACGGCAGCCGGTGGAGATCAATTCAGTACTTGATGAAATTCTTTTGCTCCATGAGAAACAATTAAAGGAAAACGACATAAATATTGCCTCAACCCTGTCCGAAGGTTTAGGGCTGGTCAATGCCTCTAAAAATCAGCTGCGGCAGGTTTTTTTAAACATGATCGCCAATGCCCGGGATGCCATGCCAAGCGGAGGCACCCTGTCGGTGATTACATCGGGGGATCAAAACGCAATTAAGGTTGAAGTATCCGACTCCGGTATCGGTATCGCGGAGGAGAATATGGGCAAGATTTTCGACAGTTTCTTTACTACCAAAGACGAAATTAAAGGCGTTGGCCTGGGCTTATCGGTGTGCTATGGATTTATTAAAGACCATGGCGGAGACATTCAGGTTAACAGCCAGGTAGGAAATGGCACCACCTTTACCGTTTCTTTGCCGGTCCACAAGGGTGCTAAATCTGATAATGCGGAGATTTAATGCGGTGTAATAAAATTTTCTACGGAACCGGTTTTTTCACGAAGCCCAGCGTCGCTAACGAGATTGCCGCCCACGCCGCGTTTGATTCAAGGGTCTTTTGAATTACCCTCGGCGGCAGTCATAGATCCGCGCAAAACAACCGAATTCTAGAGGCCGGATCTGATCGACAATGCGGGCGATGCTTCTTTGTATCGGTCTGAAATTATATATAATATGAATTGATGCTGATAAAAGATAAAATTAACCAGAAATTGGCAACTATTTAATCTAACTACTTGGAAAGCCGTTTAAAGAGAGGTTTTGAGAAGGAGAATGTTCGGATTAAAATAAAGCGCGGAACTAGTTGCTCAACTGCAGCATCTCTCTTGCCTCTTCAGCCGATGCAACGTCATATCCTATGTGCTGGGTCAAAGACACGACTCTTTCAACAAGTTCCGGATTTTTATTTGCCGCTTTTCCCGGCGCGTAGAAGGGACTGTCTTCAAATCCTACCCGAACAATGGAGGCTCCCATGCCGATGGCCGTTGCCAGCAGGGCGAGATCATTCATTCCATCATGAATCACCCCCCAGGGAACGTTCTTTTCAGGCAGTATCGTTTTCATAAAAAACAGGGTTTCGGGATTCGCCGGCAATGCCCAATGGAAACCCAGGCAAAAATTAATCGAATACGGTGGCGTCAACACCTTTTCTTCCACCAGCTTCATATAGGTGGGGATCATTCCGGCTGCAAATATTTCCAGTTCCGGAACAGCATTGGTTTCTGCCATGCGCCGGGCCCAGTAGCGTATATCGGGCAAGCGGTTTATATATACTTCTTCGCCAAAGTTCACTGATCCCATGTTGAGCGAGGCAACTTCCACCCGGTGATCATTCAGCGCCACGCAACGTTCCTCCAGGGTTAACTCCGTCAGACCTCCGGTGGAGCCCTGAATAATGATGTCGGATGATTGCCGAATGATATCGAGGGTTTTGGAAAACTCTGTAATGTCTTCGGTTTGTTCTCCTCTGCTGTTTCTGACGTGGAGGTGTACCATGCCGGCGCCGGCGTCAGCACATGCAATAACTTCTTTGGCCACATCATCGGGGGTGAGAGGGTTGACTGAAGGCGGTTTAATATTTCGCCCCACAGGGGCCACCGCCACGAGTATTTTTTTTGGCTTATTTTTTTTCACCATATTCTCCCATGTGACTCCTATAGACAATTGTTGCCGATCAGAAAAATTTCGGATTGTGAAGTTTTTATTCTTATCCGATTTTCATGGTTCCTTGATCGGCTTCGATATTTTAGTACCGACTAAGTTTACTTTTCAGCGTGGTGGATACTTCGTTCAGAGCTTCTCTTGCACGGTCAAGGCGTGATACCATCCTGAAAAACCCGTGAATCATTCCATCATACCGGTTTAACTTTACATTCACTCCGGCCTCCAGCAATCTTTGTGCATATGCTTCTCCCTCATCACATAAGGGATCATATTGCGCTGTAAGTATCAAAGCTTCTGGAAGATTGCTCAGGTTTTCAGCTTTTAAGGGTGAGACATAAGGATTGTCAGCGATGTCCTTTTTGGGAAGATAATGATTCCAGAACCACATCATGAGGTCACGGGTTAACATATATCCCTTAGCGCAACGAAGATAGGAAGGTGTCTCAAAGTTATGGTTGGTAATCGGATAAATCAAAACCTGCAAAGCGATTTGAGGTCCCCCCCGATCCCGTGCCATCATCGTAACAACCGTTGCAAGATTGCCCCCCGCACTGTCACCGCATACCGCAATTCGGCTGGAATCCGAACCTATGGTTTTTGCATTTTCTGCAACCCAGGATGTCGCCGCATAGGCATCGTCGATAGCAGCCGGATAGCGGGATTCCGGAGCCAGGCGGTAATCAACGGCAACAACCAGACAGCGGCTTGTATGTGAAAGCGCATGACAGAGTGCATTATGGGTGTCGAGATTGCCCATAACCCAGCCACCTCCGTGAAAATAGACGCACACAGGAAAAGGTGGTCGTACGTGCGGATAATAAAGTCGAACAGAAATTTCACCGTTAGGAGCGGGAATTTTTTGATCCTCTACTCTTTTTGCTGCCAAGTCAGGATCAACAGGTGGCGCGAGTCGCAGCATTTGCTCTCTGGCATCAACCGGTGAGAGCTCACTATAAGCAGGCATGCTTCGTGCGGCATCTTCTTCCAGAATAATTTTTACTTGAGGGTCAAGAGGCATTGATAATTTTCCATGATGGTTTCTTATTTAGTAGATTACCTTCTTCATCCAATGGGCATACTTCTGAATTCCTTCCTCAATGCTGTAATGGGGTTTAAAACCCAACTCTTCTCTAGCACGGCTGATGTCAAGAGCTTCAGCGCGCTGCATTAATTCGCCTGGACCAAGCTGGACCTTTACCTTGAATGGGGAATATTTCTGCGCCAACTCAGCCACTTGACTCACACGGGTAGGGACCCCGGTAGCAATGTTATAAATTGAATGCTTTAGGTTTTTAGCTTGATATAGCATTGCCGTACCCCGTGCTGCGTCTTCAATATAAGTAAAATCAAGTTTTTGATCTGCGCCTTTGTCCATGGTCAAATCTTCTAGTCCTTCTAAAGCACCGAACGCCAGTCGATAAAGCCTGATGAATCGAGACGGAAGCTTACCTTGACCGTAGCAGAAATAGACACGGCTGATTCGAAATTCAAAGCCAAAAGTCTTAGCATATTGTTGCCCTAGAAACTCACAGGAGGCCTTGGTCGAACCGTAAAGATCCGAAGGATTCGGCGGGAATTCATCTTCGGACACGATTCCGGCAACAGCCCCATAGACAGCACCGGTGCTGGTATAAACCACCTTCGGGATTTCAAATTGCCTGGCAATCTCCAGCATATTATGGGTGCCGCCGATATTGAGAGCCACATTATGATGAGGATTCTCAAGCACCATTTCTCCCATTATGCCGACGGTGTGAATGATGCCGTCAATTTGATCTCTGTGTTTTTGGAAGATTTCGGTAAGCCGTGGATAATCCAGCACATCACCCTTTACATGCGTGATTTGTTTTGACACCGTATCCAAACAATCAGGAACAGCGGGGTTGATGTCATAAAGAATAACGTTTTCTCCACTCTTGGCCAGAAAAAAAGCTGTCCATGAAGCAATATGGCCATGTCCCCCGGAAATGAAAATTGCCATAGTGATTGTCACCTCATTGATTTAGTAGTTTTTAAAATTGAGCTCAAGCTCAATTTTTACTTCATCCACTTTGAAGTATTAAAATAACTCGTAACATACGTGCCGGGTGGCACTAAATCATCACAGAATTCCAAATCCTGTTCATCGAGCGCTATATCGACTGCAGGCAATAGACTTTCAATCTGCTCGAGGTTGCGAGGACCGAGAATTGAACTGGTGATACCGGGTTGGTGCAGCACCCAGGCAACGGCAAGTTGGGCAGCGGTACACCCCTTTTTTTGGGCGCGCCGGGCAAAGCGCCTACCGATTTCTATCCCATCCTGGGTGATCCGCTCGCGAAAGACTGTCCGCAACGTCCCTCGGCTGCCTTCCGGAAGTTCCGAGGCATCGGTATATCTACCGGCTAATACGCCGTGCGCCAGGGGTGCCCAGGCAAGTATACCCAGATCATATGCCTGACACATCGGTACAATTTCATTTTCGATTCGCCGATCCAGTAAATTATACGGAGGTGTTTCGCATATAAATTTAGAGTAATGATGCTTTTCTGCCAAGTGCAGAGCCTCAACTGTTCTCCATGACGGGTGAGTTGAACAGGCGATGTACCTGATTTTGCCCTGCTTGATAAGGAGGTCAAGGGCTGCGAGCGATTCCTCCTGGGGGACATTAACATCGTTGCGATGCAAAAAATAGATGTCGATGTAATCTGTTTGCAAGCGTTGCAGACTCTGTTCACATGCATCGAGAATATGATGCTTTGAATTGCCTTGGTCATTCGGTCCAGGGCCCATTTTGTTGAAAACCTTCGATGTGATCAAGACGTCTTTGCGTTTTCCGTTACGCTGGAATGCCTCGCCCAGGATACGTTCACTTTTGCCGTTCACATAGATATCGGCGCAATCGAAAAGATTGATGCCAGCATCAATGGCCATGTCGACAATTCGAAAAGCTTCTTCCCTATGCGTCGGTTTGCCGAAATTCATGGTTCCCAAAACAATCGGTGATACCTGTAATCCTGATCTGCCAAGGCGCCTGTATTCCATTTTTCCACCATTCCATTATTCCATTGGTTAGCTTACGGCAAACACCATCCCTCTAATTTGAAATCAAATCCTCGCTTTCTTTATTACTTCCCCAACCCAAATGTCTTGTCCTGCTCCCGTCTTAACTCCCAAAGCCGCGCATCTACCGGCTCTTCAATCATTGCACAGGTGAGGACGGTTCCAGCGGAAACGTTTTTTTTAACCCTATTACCAGCGGCCATATAAAAAGGTATAGGGTTGCCGTTTTTAACAGAAGAGCAGGACAAAATCAGCGGTTCAATCAAATCGCCCTTGCTCCCGTGATCAATTTTTATTGTTTCTCCTGCTTTTAGATCCCGCTTGGTTTTGGCAACGAGATCGACCTTCGGTTCATAGCTTAAACTACCTGTTGAAATCTCAAGCAATCCGGCACACAGAACTGAAATCGGTGTCTCCACGCCCAAGAGATGATACGGCCGGTAAATGACACCGCAGGTTTCTCGCCTGTTGGTGAGAAGCCCTTTGGCTTTCAAAAACTTCCAACTCTGGCCATTTTTGCATGAAATGACAATGAACACGCCTCCGCCCAATCCAGCTTCATCTGCTCGTCGCAGACAAGTGATGACTTCAATTGCCCCCTTGCGATTGAGAATGCCGCCCTCTTCCTTGGGGCACAATACCTCGGGTACCTCCACAGTTCGCACAAGGGGGGCACGCAATGTGGGAGTATCCGGCAAAAGGCCCGTCGCATTGGCGGCGACCACAGATTCACACAAATCCGGCGGAGCAATTTGAGGTAAATCCTGTAACAATGCTTTGCGGGCTTCAATCATCCGTGTGGTATCATCTGAGTGCGTTTTAACGATCGTTGTGATTTCATTTTCCACCAATGAAACCGACTTATTTTGATT
>JASFJP010000048.1:0-13684 GCA_050121225.1 Desulfobacterales bacterium | reverse complement strand
GCTACACCTTCCAGTATTACCCAAATCCAGTTTCCGTGATTGCCCTCCTGAACGATTTCGTCACCGTCGTAAAAGCCTTCTTCGTCCACGACAAGGGAATAGTCAACCAAAGGCCCCTTGATTAGCGGGGTTGAATCGGATTTTACATCAACGTCGGAAAGCCCAACGGATGTTGATGTGGGGCCGAGTACTTGGATATGACCTTCATCGAGCAGGCGCAACCCATCTAAAATTATTTCCATTCGGCTTTTAGTGATAACCTTTTCATTGCTGATGGACTCTTGAATGAATTCGAACTGGCCCTCTTTCCAGCCAAAAAGCGAAAATAGAGCTTCAAGACCACTCTTGGAGCCATTGGTAGCATTGATCGGATTTCCTTTTTCCATGTAGATCAGACCAGCATGGGAGGCATATTTGCTGGTGATACGCAGTGTCCCGGAGCTGGCGTTGGTGCCGAGTAACTGTAACAGTTCACCAAGATTAAGAAAGCTCAAATTCCCTGCTAAGGTCACATTGTCGGTCATTGTCAAAACTTATCCATCTAAATTTAATTCTTGTTGAATCGATTTCAGCACAAGTTTAAGGCAGGCATTCAGGACTTTTCCGACGCCATTACCTTTTAATGCACTGCCCGGAAGGGAAGGAACTTTTAATTGCCGGTTGAGATCATGCTGCATTTGTTCCAACGACATCAAGGGAATATTTGCTTCGGCAAGGTCGCGCTTGTTAAATTGCATCACGAGAGGTACCTTAAAAATGCTAGCCCCATACTCTTTTAAGTTTAGCTGAAGATCTTTGAGTGAAACCATATTCTTTTCACGTCGTACCTCAAGGGAATCGGCAACGAATACGATTCCATCGGCTCCCCTTAAAACCAATTTTCGAGTCGACGCATATCGCACCTGTCCGGGTACCGTATATAATTGGACTCGGACATCACAACCTTTGAGTTTGCCGAGCTCTAACGGCAAAAAGTCAAAAAAGAGGGTTCGGTCGCCATCGGTATTAATAGAGACCATCTCTCCTCTAACTTGCTTTGTAAAGGCATTGTGAATATATTCAAGATTGGTTGTTTTACCACACCGGGCAGGACCATAATATACAATTTTACACTCGATTTGTCTTTTCTTTAGATTAACTATCGCCATCTGAATTAACTCTCATAATTACAACACCTTATAATATCACAATCTTACCTGGTCTGAAAGATAAAAAGCAGATGCGTGGCGCATCGAATCCGTATTTTGCAAGTTGACCGTGATGAATTTTTACTGAAATCCGCTATTAATCCAATATCGGCAATTCGAGCACCAAACTAAAATCTTATTTTGATGAATTCGATTTATCGTTCGGGCCAAGGGAGACAAATTGCGGGCTTTAATTGTTTGGGGTGAGCATTTACGCTGGATAACCGTGTGTTGTCAACCCAATAGATAACATCCTGCTTAAACTATAAATACTTATCTCATTTTTTGACATTCTGTCAATACAGGATGATTGCCTAAAATTAGGTTGACAAAAATAAACATTGTGCTACCGATGACTAGTTTTCAGCATTTGAATTTGGTTCTAATCGCAATTTCAAGAATGTTAACCGATGAACGCAGGAGGAACATCATTATGGAAAAAAAAGTTACGGTAATTGGAGCCGGGAATGTTGGTGCGACGGCCGCCCAACGACTGGCCGAAAAGGAACTCTGCGATGTTGTTTTGGTGGATATCGTTGAAGGTATCCCTCAAGGAAAAGCTCTCGATTTAACCGAGGCCGCCCCTATTGAAAAACATGATGCCCACCTTACGGGGACCAACGGGTATGATGATACTGCGAGATCCGATATTGTGATCATCACTGCCGGTATACCCAGAAAACCGGGAATGAGCCGGGATGATCTTATCAGCACCAATGCAGGTATCGTAAAGAGTGTCACCCAAGAGATTGCCTCTCGATCACCGGATGCTGTTCTTATAGTGGTCAGCAATCCCCTAGATGCCATGTGTCACGTTACGTATGAGACATCGGGATTCCCCAAAAATCGAGTCATGGGAATGGCCGGCGTGCTGGATTCCGCACGTTTCCGGGCCTTCATTTCTATGGAGCTGAATGTTTCGGTTGAAAACATCCACGCCTTTGTTCTTGGTGGACATGGTGATACAATGGTTCCCCTGCCACGATTCTCAACCGTGGCCGGGATTCCTATCACCGAATTAATGTCCAAGGACAAAATCAATGCATTGGTTGAAAGGACTCGCAATGGTGGAGCTGAGATTGTTGGTCTTTTGAAAACCGGAAGTGCCTACTATGCACCTGCATCGGCCGCTGTTGAAATGGCGGAATCCATATTGAAAGACAAAAAGAAGATCTTACCGTGCGCAGCATATCTTGAAGGGGAATACGGTATCAATGATCTATTTATTGGTGTGCCTGTTAAACTGGGGGCAACTGGGATCGAAGAAATAGTGGAAATTACGCTTCAAGATGATGAAAAAGCGGCGCTGCAAAATTCAGCAAATGCTGTTGCTGAACTAAAGGAATTGCTCAGTAAATTAGCTTAATACCGCCAGACCGCTGGAAGCACACTGAAAATTCCGGATTAACGTGGAGTCGCTCTAAATATAATCACGGGAAATCAAAAAGTAAAAAGTACGAAATTTTTCTTTTCTTTTGTGGTTTTCCCTCCTTTGTGATTTTGTGATGAAAGGCTTTTTCAAAAGCTGAATTTCAGCCCAACCTGCTGCGATCTGAGAGGGCATTGTGGACCGATTGGGCCACACGTCGGTTAAATCCGGGAAGTGCGAGGAAATCTTCAACGGTTGCTTCCCGGATTTTCTTTATGCTTTTAAAGTGTTTAAGCAACACAGCTTTTCGTTTGACGCCCACCCCGGGTATCGTATCCAGTGCGGATTGCATGGCGACCTTTGAGCGACGATTACGGTGAAAGGCAATTGCAAAACGATGAGCTTCATCACGAATACGCTGCAAAAACAGTAAAAGATCGGTCTGTTTGCCAAAACTCACCGCATTGACGCGGCCCAGGGTAAACACTTTGTCCTGGCGCTCCCCTTTACTCTCATCTTTTTTTGCGATGCCAAGCAGGTCGATGACTCCATTGAGGTTTAACTCGCTTAATACTGCGGCGGCTATATTGAGTTGCCCTTTACCCCCATCTAAGATCAGTAGATCTGGATAAGGTTTAGAGTCCTCCCCTTTTCCGAAGCGACGCGCTAAAACTTCCGACATGTAAGCATAATCATCCGGTTCGTTGACAGTGCGAATACGATATTTACGGTAGGCCGCCTTGTGCGCTTGGCCGGCTTTGAACACGACCATACTGGACACCGGTTCGGTACCGGAAAGGTTGGAATTATCAAAACATTCAATTCGTTTTGGAAACCGCATGAGGTTTAGTCGTTTTTGGAGTCTGTGAAGTAAATCCACTTCTTTTGAACGGGATAGCAGTATATTACTAAGCTCATTTCCCGCATTTTGCACGGCCATATCCATTAGTTTGCGTTTTTCTCCGCGTTGGGGATGCCGGATAGATACTCTTTTATGCTTTAAATTGCGCAGCCATTCTTCAAGTAACCGTCTGTCTTGCAATACAGTCGATGTCAGTATTTCATCAGGTAAAAAATTCGGTCGGTCATAATATTGACGGATAAACGTTCCCAGAATTTCATCATCCGTGGACAGCGTATCTTTGAAATCAAAATGGCGGGTTCCGGACAGAAATCCTCCGCGCACGATGAACATCGAAATTAGACTAACACTTTCAGCTCTGGCGATAGCAAATACATCTCTATCTTTGAAGTCGGTGGTAACGGCAATCTGCTTTTCAATTGTGCGCTCAAGTGAAAACATTTTATCGCGCAAACGTGCCGCTTTCTCAAATTCCTGAGATTCGGCAGCTTGCCCCATCTCCATTTTAACTTTACGTAATAGATCTGAAGTTTGACCTTTTAAAAACATAATTGCTTCGTTTATGTTTTCCCGATAATGCCTTGGATTAACGTCCATGCAGCAGGGCGCCAAACATCCGGCCATTTGACAGTGAAGGCAGGGACGGTTTCTGGTCTTAAATTCGCCGCTGCGACACTTACGAAGCTTAAATGTTTTATTAATGGTGTTGAGGGATTGCCTAACTGCCAGGGCGGATGCAAAAGGTCCGAAATAGAGTGCGTCATCTTCACCGATTTTCCGCACGATTGTAAACCGGGGATATTTTTCAGTAAGATCTATCCGCAAGGATGGATAGCGTTTGTCATCTTTCAGTATGACGTTATAGCGGGGTTTGTGGCGCTTGATCAGGTTCGATTCCAGAATTAATGCTTCTTTTTCAGTGCGTGTAATTACAGTTTCAAGATCGGCAATTTTTTTAACCAACACACCGGTTTTCAAATCCATTTGCCCCGTATTCTTTAAATATGCAGTCAGTCGTTTTTTTAGATTTTTTGCTTTGCCGATATAGATAATCTGTTCATCGGCGTCCTTCATCAGATAGACGCCGGGCGCTGTGCTGGTTAGAGATATGATTTCATTGAGTTTGGAATCGTGATGGGTCATTTGATTTTTCATTTGAATCCGCCTGGGGTTAGACTTCCAGAACGATAAGTTTTTGAAGTTCTCTGATCTGATCTCTGAGCTCGGCGGCTCTTTCAAACTCCAAATCTCTGGCGGCGTCATTCATTTCTTTCTCAAACTTTTTTATGGCGGCATCGATGTCATCGAGGCTTTGGTATTCATTAACTGTCTCAGCAACTTTTTTCCAGGTTGATTCATCCGGCTCGAAACCGAAATCAAATATGTGAGTTACCTCTTTTTGAATGGTTTCCGGGGTAATTCCATGGGCCTGGTTGTATGCTTGCTGTATTTTACGGCGGCGATTAGTTTCATCGATGGCCTTTTTCATCGAACCGGTGAGCGCATCGGCATACAGAATGACGCGCCCGTGCACATTCCGGGCGGCTCGACCGCAGGTTTGGATGAGTGAGCGGGTGGACCGCAGAAATCCTTCTTTGTCGGCATCGAGAATAGCCACTAGGGAGACTTCAGGAATATCCAAACCTTCTCGCAGCAGATTAATACCGACGAGAACATCAAATTTTCCGAGTCGTAGATCACGGATGATATCCATGCGTTCAAGCGTACTAATATCGGAATGGAGATAACGAACCTGGATCCCTAAATCTGCGTAGTATTCGGTGAGATCCTCGGCCATCCGTTTTGTCAACGTCGTTACAAGGACGCGTTCATTTCGTTTTTGACGCTTCAAAATCTCTTCAAAGAGATCGTCCACCTGATTTCGGGCGCTGCGAACATCAATGGCCGGGTCAATCAAACCGGTTGGTCTGACGATTAATTCAATAGGTTCATTTTTTGCCTTAGCAAACTCGTAATCGGACGGAGTGGCGGATACAAATATGACCTGAGATATCCTTGATTCAGTTTCTTCAAATTTTAAAGGCCGGTTGTCAAGAGCGGATGGCAGGCGAAACCCATATTCAACCAGGGTTTCCTTACGAGAGCGGTCGCCACGGTACATGCCGTTTAACTGAGGAACGGCGATATGACTTTCATCGATGAACATTAGAAAATCATCAGGAAAGTAATCCAGCAGGGTCGGTGGCGGTTGACCGGGTTTTCTGCCGGTGAAATGCCGTGAATAATTCTCGATGCCGTTACAGTACCCTAATTCCTGAATCATTTCGAGGTCAAAATTGGTCCGTTCTTCGATCCGTTGGGCTTCAATCCATTTTTCTTCTTTTCGAAAATAGTCAATGCGTGTCTTTAATTCTTCCTGGATGGTTTCAATGGCCCGTCGTTGGATTGGTTTTTGAGTGACATAGTGACTTGCCGGAAATATCGTCGCTTGCTTTAAACGTCGGATTATCTTTCCACGAAGGGCATCAATCTCGGCGATGCTATCGACCTCATCACCAAAGAAATCAATGCGAATTGCTCGTTCTTCTTCATAAGCCGGGAAGATTTCAACCCGGTCACCTCGAACGCGGAAAACGCCGCGATGAAAATCCATGTCATTGCGGTTGTATTGCATCTCGACGAGGTCTGCCAGGAGTTTATTGCGTTCAAGTTCCATATTTGTTTTGATATCTACGCGCATGGCCAGATAATCTTCAGGGGCGCCAAGCCCGAAAATGCAGGAGACACTGGCAACCACAATGATGTCTTTGCGCGATAAAACCGACCTTGTCGCCGAGTGGCGCAGTTTGTCGATCATTTCATTAATATAGGAATCTTTTTGGATATAGGTATCGGTAGAGGGAATATAGGCTTCCGGTTGGTAGTAATCATAATAGCTTACAAAATATTCCACGGCGTTTTCAGGAAAAAGCTGTCTAAACTCATTATAAAGCTGAGCGGCCAGAGTTTTATTGGGCGCGAGAACAAGGGTAGGTTTGTTTACTTTGGCGACCACATGCGCCATAGTGAAGGTTTTACCGGAGCCCGTGACTCCCAGGAGCACATTATGCTCCTTACCAGACTGCAAATTAGCGGATAATTTTTTGATCGCGTTGGGCTGGTCCCCGGCTGGATCATAATTCGATATCAATTTAAATTCGGTCATTTTTATTCGATCAACACCACACTCATAGCTCCGATGCCCTCCCCTTCTCCGATCATTCCCAGTCCTTCGGTGGTAGTGGCTTTAATGTTAATACAGCTGGGTTCAACTGCAATAGTCGCAGCCAAATTTTGCTGCATCGTTCTACGGTAGGGGCTGATTTTGGGATTCTCGGCGAAAATTATCGTATCAACATTTTGAATCGTATAACTTTTGTTGCGGATCATCTCGTTTACATCGGCCAGGAGCACTAAACTGGATACATCTTTATATCTGGGGTCAGAATCCGGAAAATGCAAGCCTATATCTCCCATCCCGGCAGCTCCGAGCAACGCATCGCATACTGCATGTACCAAAACATCCGCATCGGAGTGCCCCAGCAATCCTTTGCCGAAAGGTATTTCGACACCGCCAAGTATCAATTTTCGATCCGCTACGAATCGATGAATATCGTAACCTATGCCGATACGCATTAAACATTCCTTGTAATTTTAAATGATTAGTTAGGCGGATACGCGCGATCAATGATCACAAAGCGAAGCAACTACTTAAAAGATTTGATATTCCTTTAGTCACTGAAAAATTTGTCTGTCGATCATCAGATGTTCTTTCTGCTGCCAAGTCGATCGGATTTCCACTGGTAATTAAAGGAATCGGGCAGCATTCTTTCACGGCGATTTTTTATTCAACACCCGAACGCGCCGTGAAAAGCTTTGCCAAGATGGCGGAATACTATCGTTTCTTGAACCGATGATTCTGCACGCTTTTACTTGAGAGAAATTGGGTCTTATGATATGTAAGCTGTCTCTATCACAATATTGAAGTTGCTAAGAGCTTAGACTTACGCGGACGTTATTCATGTCAAAAAGAATCTTTAAATACAAATACGATTTTGAAATTGGCTATCTAATTAAAAGCCCTTGCAAGAAATGCCATCAGCGAAAATCATTTCCCAAATGCGTTACAGAATGCGACGTGTTGGACAAAATCCAAACCGTGCTGGCGGAATCTGTATCATGCACGCGCAGAGGTTAAATTTCCCGCTTAATCAACCAGCTTTGATATAACCGCTCCCCAGGTTAACCCAGCTCCTAAACCCAGAAAAAGAACGGTACTTCCGTTACCGATAATCTTCTTTTCTAATGCTTCATCCAAGGCAATCGGAATACTGGCTGCGGTGGTGTTGCCGTAACGCTGGATGTTGTTGTATACCTTTTCATCAGGTAAATTCATAGCTTTTTGGAAAAACTGATTGATCCTAAGATTGGCCTGATGGGGTATAAATAGGTCGATCGTATCCAACGAGAGGCCGGCTTTCCCTATGGCCTCATTGACCACTTGGGGAAGTTTCTGAACAGCCAACTTAAATATGGTTTTACCGTCCATGGTGGGATAATGCCGCCCCTCCCGGACGAGATCCTCACTGATACGCGGATTTAACTTGGAGGAGCCGACTTCAACCATTAAACTTTCCGCAAACTTACCGTCTGCATGCAGTGCCGAGGACAATACCCCGATTGGCTCTTCAGATTCCAATCCTTCCAGACAGACCGCGCCGGCGCCATCTCCAAAAATCACCGCGACATCTCTGCCGTCCGTAGAAATATCCAATCCCGTGCTATGCACCTCAGCACCTACCAGCAGTATCCGGTTTGCCAAACCGGAACGAATATATGCGTCAGCCGTAGTGATACCATAAATAAATCCGGTGCATTGCTGGCGAATATCCAAAGCCGGTGTCGAGTCGAGTCCAAGTTTATGCTGCATCAAGCATCCGGATCCCGGGAAAAAAATATCGGGGCTTAGAGTCGCGAAAATAATTAAATCAATATCTTCGGGTTCCCATCCAGCGCGTTTCATAGCGATTTTTGAGGCTTCCAATCCAAGGTCAGAGGAACCCACACCACCTTCTTTGGGAATCCAGTGGCGTCTTTCAATACCGGTTCTCTGTCGAATCCACTCATCGGAAGTATCCATCCATTGTGTCATGTCTTCATTGGTCACGACTCGGGGAGGAACATAACGGCCGGTTCCTCGTATCACAGTTCGCATCATTGTTTTAGCTCCATGTTGCTGCAAGTTTAAATTGTCAATCGATAGCCATTTCGAATGCTAAATTGGATTATTATGGATTAAGTATTAAGGTAATGTGTGTCAATCGATCTTAACCTTTTTTTCCCACAACGCATCTCTTAATCCCGACACCCGTTCAATTTTTCGTTCAATTGCCGAATATAAAACCGATTTCGATCCCCAAACAGAAACTTTCTTTCTTGCCCGGGTAATTCCCGTATATATCAATTCACGCGTGATTACCGGATAATCTTTGTCGGGCAATATCAGCAATATTTCATCGAATTCGGATCCCTGACTTTTATGTACGGTCATCGCAAAAACTGTTTCATGTTCAGGAAGGCGATACGGCGGAAAGCGTTTAAAGGCACCGGCGTTACCAGGAAAGAAAACATACAGGTCGCTATCAGGTGAACCACTGTCCGCCATGGTGATTCCGATGTCGCCGTTAAATAGCCCCAAATTATAATCGTTGGTGGTTATCAAAACCGGCCTGCCGTTGTACCAGGGATTCGTCGTAAAGATGCGGGGTTTAATCAGGTGATGTCGGCTTAAAACGTATTCTGCGATTTTATTAATCTCACTGGCCCCGAAGGAGCCGATTTTCAAGGCACACAGGATTCTAAAACGGTTGAATTCTTTTAAGGCTTGAATAGGATCTTTTAATTTCAAATACTTACTATAGCCATAAATTATCTGGTCCGCAAGTTTTTGCATCAGCTCTTTCGGGTTGCGGATTTCCAGCCATGTTATCGAATTGTCGTCAGGCTTGCTTAGTTGGTCTATGGACGCATCTGGATCACCTCGGTTAACCGCCCGGCTTAAGCCTCCAATACCTGTTGAGGGGGTGAATCGGTAGCTCTTCTGCAAAACAACAATGCAGTCCTGTAATCCAGAATTGCTATTAGCGGCTTTTACGAATTGGCTGATGGGTTCATCGGTTAATTCTTCTATTTGTTTGGCAATTTCTTTAGAAAAACCGTGTATGACGTTTCGATCACAGATGTCGCCCAGCACTGAACCGGCCTCTACCGAGGCCAGCTGATCCTTGTCGCCGACCATTATAAGCCGGGCGTTGGCCGGGACAGCCTGCACGAGCTTTGACATTAGAGCAAGGTCAATCATGGAAGCTTCGTCAACAATAACAATGTCGGCCGGCAGAAGATTCTCACAATTGTAACGAAAGTATGGAGACCCGGGTATGGGTTTGAGCAGGCGATGGAGAGTATAGGCTTCATCCGGTATAGATTCTAAAATCGAACTGTGACACTGGATTTGATGCTTCGCCTGTTTGACTTCATCGGCAAGCCGGGCGGCGGCTTTTCCGGTCGGTGCCGCCAGGTAAATGTGTGGTTTAGCCCGATGGGAACATTGCAATAGAAGTGTCAGAATCCGGGCGATTATAAAGGTTTTGCCGCTGCCAGGACCACCGGTGATGACGCTAAAGCGCTTCAACAAAGCGACACCGACGGCTACTTTTTGCCAGTTGATTTCCTGGCTATCATTTTGGGGAAATAATCCTGTGACGCGTTGGTTAAAATCTTTAAGATCGAAATTCAGTGTAATGCCTTTTGCCCGTTCTCTAAGTGAATCTGACAGTTTTTTTTCGTATTCCCAATATCGAAATAGATATAGTCGGTTGCGATGGTCTAGAATCAAGGGACGTTTGTCGCCGGGTTTTCCCACCGCATGATTTGACAATAGTTTCTCCAGCCATTTCGAAATTGGTGGACATATCACTGCATCCGAACCGGTTCGCTTTTGAAAAAGAACCGTCTCGCTCACCGAGTTAAGGTCCAGACAAATATCCCCATGACCGGTGGCACGACTCACCAAAGCCGCCCCGAGAAAAATTTCCGGATTACCGTCCGTGCTCCCAGAAAACCGATTAATAAAACCAGCAAATTGAAGGTCAATTTCAGAAAATAATCCTGTTTGATTTAGAGTTGTTAAATATTTTTTTGTAATGTTTAACATTAGAAAAAATCGTTAGGTTGCATTTCCGATCCATTCATAAGTTGCCGCGGTATCACTATCAAAGTAGCAATGCGGTGTCATTAAACGTCCGGTTGATAATCCGAAATCAGTGCGTTCCCCAATTCGTGGATCAGCGCGGGGTGGGGAAGGTCATAAAAAATGCCGTACTCCGGATTCCAACGCTCATCGACTCCGCGGATGAAAATATAAAATACGCCTCCGAAATCACGCTCATACCTGTAATTCGGCTTTTGGAGGCGCAGATACGTGTGCACTGCGAGGGTATAAATATGATATTGCAAAATGTAAACATTTTCTTGCATGGTTTTAGATAGAGATGCCTGATCATACCGATCAGGGGTTGATCCAAGATGATTCGATTTCCAATCCACTAAATAAAAGCGCCCCTGAGAGTTAAAAACCAAATCAATATATCCTTTCATGAACCCCTGAGAGGGTTCAAAGGCGAGTTTTCCGAGTTGCGCGGGAAAATCTTCGGACATTTCATCACGCCCGTAATCTTTAAATATGTTTTGTAAACGTTGGACTGAAACCGGCTGTAACGGAAAATAAAACTCCATTTCATTAATTCTTGCGCTCATCGGAATAGAGGAAAGTTTCAGTTTGGTGTGCTGCGAATGCAATGGAATCGAAAGAATTCTACGAATGGCTCGACACACCGTGGCCTGCCATTTGGTATCCAATCCGTATATCTGAAGCCTTCCGGCAACCAATGTTTCCAGGTTTCCAGGGTCTGTCTGGGTATAGTCAAGATGTTCAAAGATATCATGGAAGAAGCTTCCGGCCCGGGTGCCTTTGGGAAATAAAAAAATATTGTTAACGTCATCGCTGTCGGTTGTATCCACCTTTTGCGACGAATCGACTAACGTGGGATCCCCGGTTTCAAGAAGTGCATCTCGATCAGGAAGATCCATGTCCTGTGATTCTGTGACCGCCAAACTTGAAAAACTCGAAATTTTCCAGGAACGATCAATTTCTCCATCGAATCTCCGACAAAATAGTTGTTCTTCTAGTTCTTTTTTGTCTGCGGAAACCGCATCTGATGACCCGGGTAGAGATTCAATCTGAATACTGTCTTGAGATCGGGATGCAAGCCGTTGCAATTGCTCGAGCAAGTCGGCATCCGTTTTGGTAGCAAATTGCTGTTTTAATCTGCGGGTGCGATCATCGAAGGGAGATGAGATTGCCTGATCGGCCCCATTATGCAGTAGATATGATAAGGCGGATGTTTCAGCGGTGCGAATACGGCCCCATGCAAGATAGCAACGGTCTTTGGCCCGGGTCAACGCTACATAAAGCAGCCTTAGATTTTCAGATAAAAGCTCGTTTTGAGCCAAGGCGATATGTTTGGGGTTTGAGTCTAAACTAAGGTCAAATGTCAGTTGGCGCTTATTTTCAATATCATGAAACGTAAATTCCCGATTTTTAACCAAGGAGCTTTCCCATCCAAACGGACAAAATACCACCGGGTATTCAAGTCCTTTGCTTTTGTGGATGGTAACAATTTTTACCGCTTTCTCGTCACTTTCCAGGCGAAGTTGATGTTCGTCAAGTTTCAGGGTCGATGGGTCCCGTTGCTCGGCCAGCCATTTCAATAATCCTGTTATCCCCAAATTTCTTTCCGTCGATTGTTGGTGAAGGATTTCTGATAGGTGCATGACATTCGTTAAACGACGTTCACCATCCGGAAAACTCAAAAGCCGTTGCTTGATCCGCTCTTCGGCCACAAGCAATCGGAACATGCGCATGAAGTTATATTGATTCCATAGTTGATGATATTTTCGAATACGGGCCAGACGAGTTTCCCACCATTGGGATTGTAAATCATCAGAAATTAGATCGTCGGCCTGTATTCCCAGGATTTCGGTTGTGAAGGCGGCTTTGAGGCGTGATGTATTTGTCGGGTCAGCAATGGCTGTTAGAATTTTTCCGACCTCCACTGTTTCAGCGCAGTCAAAAATATTTGCCGTACTATAAAGAACCGACGGAACATTTCTGGAGGTCAGAATATGTTTGATCAGTTGAGCTTGTTTATTTGTGCGGACAAGTATCGCAATATCGCCGGGTTGAACCGGATTCGTTTTGGTTAAGAGTCGACTGATTTCGTCGGCAACGGCATCTGCAATCAGCCGCACGGCGTCCGTTTTGTTCACGGGCGTGCTGTTTTCGGAGTACTTTCTGGAATCCAGATACCAAATGATGAACGGAGCTCGATTTCCTTTTTCGTGAGTCTGCAAAGCGCTGGGGGAGTGTCCTTTTTCAAACGGTATTTCCTCAAATACAAATGGGGATTTTGTGCTGGAAAATATGGTGTTTACCGCCGCAATCAACTTGGGTTTAGAACGCCAATTTTCTGTTAAGGTAAATTTCGACTCGGCCTGACGAGCTGCTTGCATGTAAGAGAAAATATCCGCTCCTCGAAAACTGTATATGGCTTGTTTGGGATCGCCGATCATAAAGAGCAGACTATTTTTGTGGGAAAACAGACGGCTTAAGATCTCATACTGAATATTATCGGTATCCTGAAATTCGTCGACCAAAGCAGCTCTGTATTTTTGACGTATCGCCTGCGCTAATAGATTTCCTTCCTCGGCATAGAGAGCATCTTTTACGGTTATAAGGAGATCGTCAAAATACTGGATGTTTTTTTGCTTCTTTCTTCTAAGAAGCTCTGAATCTGCAAATGCAAACAATTGAGTTTTAAGAAACAACAAATACTGTTCCATCTCGGTTTTGAGTGTTTGCCCTAAAGTAAATACATCCTCGCAGAGATCAAAGAAGTCGTTAGATGGTGGGGTATGGTTCTTTTTGGTCGCCCGAACCAGTTTTGCTGTCGTAAATTTTTCGAATTCGTCGAACAACGGAAAACCAATACGCATCGGTTTCGCAAACAAATTCATTGCGTCCACCAGGGCGCTAACCTTCAAATCCCTTTTGGTTATCTCAGGACGATTGACATCACGCTTCAAGCTGCCATAAAGGGTCGCGTTTAAGGCCGGATCCGATAACCCATGAATTACCGCTTCTTTTGC
>JASFJP010000047.1:0-13686 GCA_050121225.1 Desulfobacterales bacterium | reverse complement strand
GATCTCATCTGCAAAATTCCAGGCCAGCATCAATACATAATCCGGCATGCATTCGAGGAGTTTTTGGGGGCCGAAAATTGGAATATGTTGACCGGGCATGTGTAGGCCATGTTTATGGATGTTGCGGTCCACAACGAAATCTACCAAATTTTTCCCGATTCCCACAAAGTTAATTAGAGTTGTCCCTTTGGCTGCTGCTCCATACGCCGCGATGTGTTTTCCGGCAGATGTCAGGCCGGTCAGCATATCAAGCAAGGCGGTTTTGAGGGTGTTTACTCGCAGTGCAAAATCTTTGTAGTAAGAAAGCCTGTCAATCGATTGCTCTTTTTCGCTCTTCATCAAGGATTGAACTGCGGGGCCGACGTTTTCATGTTTTTCGACGTAGAGTCGCAAAGATCCTCCATGAATCGAAAGGCGCCTTAGATCATTTAGGTACAAACCATGGCGCCTGAAAAGGTGATCCACAGCCGTTACTGAAAAATAGCAAAGATGCTCATGGTATATGGTATCGAATTCGACATGATCAATAAGATCCTTTACATAGGGGAATTCAATCACAGCCGTACCCTTGTCTTTTAGCAGAGTCGCAATTCCTTTGACGAATCCATTGGTATCCGTTGCGTGGGCCAGTACATTGTTGGCATGAATGATATCCGCGGACTTGCCCTCGTCGCGCAGTTTTTCGGCCAGTGTGTTGGAGAAAAAATCACATAGTGTAGGCACCCCCTTGGACTGGGCTGCATCTGCCGGGCCCTCGGCCGGATCAATGCCGAGACAGGGGATGCCGTTTTGGACGTAATTCTGCAGCAGATATCCGTCGTTGCTGGCCAGCTCGACAACGAAACTTTCGGAATTCAAATCATAGGATTTGATTACATTCATGACATTGCTGCGGGAATGTTCCAGCAGTGCCGGTGAAAATGATGAATAATAGGGATAACGGTCACAGAACAGCTCATGAGGGGCGACTGTTTTTAAGATCTGTACCAAGCTGCATTGGGGGCAGAACGCGACCTGGAGTGGGAATTTAGGTTCCGGCGCGCGCAGCTGCTCAAGGGTAAGGAAGCGATCGGCCAAAGGACAGATACCCAGGTCCAAAAATACATTAAGACCGCGTTCATTGCAGGAACGGCACTTAACATTTTCAGCTGTCATAAGCATTCCTGTTTTGGGTTGCTTTCGTCGTTTATCCAGCGAAAATTCGCATCCAGTTTCATCTCGGCAACCATCTTTTTTAGATGCGCAATGCGTTTGAATTTCGATCCTTCGAATTCTTCAACGGTCAAGCCAACTTGCTGATACGCCAGGTAAAGTTGCTCAATGCCGCGTCTTGCTGTCCATTGTGGCTTGAATTCCCGCAAAACGCGGGCGATCTTGTTACAGTCTACCCGGTAACAGCGTTTGTCCGGTCCCGCATCGGGAGCGTATTCGATTTTACAGCCCGGAACGATCTCTTTAACGATTTGCGCTATTTCGTGGATTTGGTAGTTTTCTGCTGTGGTGCCGACATTGAAGGCTTGACAATGAATTAATTCCCTGGGTGCGTGCAGGGCCGCGATGTAAGCTCTGCTTATGTCCTCCACATGCACAATCGGCCTCCATGGGGTACCATCGCTTTTGAGATAAATCCGTCCGGTGGTATATGCCCAGGCCGTCAGATTATTGGTCACCAAATCGAAACGGATTCGAGGCGATAACCCGTAGGCGGTGGCGGCCCGAATAAAGGTCGGGCTGAAGCTTTCATCCGCTATTTTTATTAATGCCTCTTCAACCTTGACTTTAGAAATTCCGTAAGGTGTCACCGGATTGAAATCTGCTTCTTCGGTGAGGAAATCTTCTCCCGAGGCTCCGTAATTGCTGCACGATGAGGCAAATAGGAACCGTCTGATACCCACTGCCTTAGCCAGTGCAGCAAGCCTGATCGACGCTTTTTGGTTTATTTCTTCAGTTAGTTCCGGTCGATAATCTCCCAGGGGATCATTGGACAATCCGGCTAGATGGATGATTGCATCATAACTCTGCAGATCCTCTTTTTGCAAATCACGAACATCTTTTTTAATCGTTTTTAAATCCGGCACCTGCCCGGTAAATGTGCACCGTTGATAAAGATCGGTGTCTGCTCCGACCACATCATGATTTTTTTGCTGCAACATGGGAATCAAAACGGTACCGATGTAGCCATGTGAACCCGTGACGAACACCTTCATCTTCAATCCTTCCAAATCCGCCAAGGAGCATTGCCGGAGTTCCAATACGTCTCCATGATATATTTTTCTCTAAGTGTATCCATACATTGCCAAAAGGACGTATGCTTGTAGGCCATCAACTGGTCATCATTGGCCAGATTCTCCAATGGTTCCTTTTCCCATTGAGTGCTGTCGTCCTTAATATAGTCGAATACACCGGGCTCCAAAACAAAGAATGCGCCATTAATCCATCCCTCTCGGGTTTGGGGCTTTTCGGAAAATTCCGTGATTCTATTGCCGTCGATTTCGAGGTGACCATATCTTGCCGGAGGACGCACGGCCGTCAGAGTTGCCAGCTTGCCATGGGATCGGTGAAACGCCAAAAGTTTATTAAGATCGATATCCGCGACGCCGTCACCCCAGGTCAGCATGAAGGTTTGGTTGTCAATATATGGTGCCAGCCTTTTGATGCGACCGCCGGTCTGCGTTTTTAACCCGGTATCGATCAATTGAACCGTCCAATCCAAATTGTCGCCTTCATGGGTTACAATTTCTCCATTTTTTAGATTTACGGTGAGGTTGCTAGTTAGAGAACAGTAGTCCACCATGTATTTTTTGATATATTCGCCCTTATAGCCCAGTGCAATAACGAAATCCTTGAAACCATAATGTGCATAGATTTTCATAATATGCCACAGGATGGGTTTGCCCCCGATTTCGACCATTGGTTTGGGTCGAATCTCGGTTTCTTCAGCCAATCGTGTCCCAAAACCTCCTGCTAGTATGGCTACCTTCATCTTGACAGTCCTCCTTGTGGACATCATTGGAAACGAATCAGAGCCTTTCCTATAAAAATAACTATTTGGGATGGGCACTCATCAGATGTGAGTTAAAATAGCAAATCAATTTGATAAAGTAAATGTTTTCAACATTTTGTTCTAGTACCCTTGCGCACAAATATTGGATTGATTCAGCCTACAATCGACAGCTTGACACTCCCTTCGTCTTTTGGCATACTTCCCTAAATTAACACCAAATTCCTATTCTCCCGCTCACTGCCGTGCACTACCGATGCCGTCCGGTGATAAAATCCGGCGTAGAAATGCAGTCGATGAACCCCAACAGAGCCGCTGTATCTGACAAAACCAATGACTTTGCCGGACGCGCTGCAGATGTATCACGTCCGCGGGTGAGTTTCGCCATTCCCGTGCGTAACGGTGAGCGCTTTCTTGGTCGCGCGCTTGAATCGATTTTAGTTCAAAACTTCGACAACTTCGAGATTGTCGTATGTGATAACGCCTCGACAGATGGAACCGGCGATGTCGTCCAACGTTTTGGTAAACGTAGTCATCGTGTGCGCTATGTCCGCAACGAAGTCGACATCGGGCAGATAGAGAACTTCAACCGCGTCTATGAGCTGTCCCGTGGAGAATTCATCCGCTGGATGGGCGCTGACGACTGGCTCGATCCTGACTACGCCCGCAAGTGCGTAGCAGCTCTTGACGCGCGTCCTGATGCTGTGGGAGTCACAACCCAGTGGCGCCTCGTGGATGATAAGGGATACGTTGAATCTCTCGATGTTCCGGGTCCGCGGGTTGATGCGCTGACACCTTTACGGAGATTGCAACTCGTACTTCGGCTGCTCCAAGGCCACAGGTTGCTTTTTGATCCCATTTACAGCTTGCTCCGCCGCAATGCGTTGGAGCATACTGGTCTGTTGCCGGTAAATCGCTGGACAGACCGCATCCTGGCGGTTGAACTTTGCCTATTGGGCTCCTTTTGCCACTTGGATGATTGCCTCTCGACTCGGCGCAATGCGCGCGAATCTCGGGACGTGCGCCTTCCGCGCTTTCACGAGCGCTACAAGGGGGGACCGCGCGAGCATCGCTGGATGCTTTACACTGCTTATGCGAACATCGTACGACGGGCGCCTCTCACGGCATGGCAGAAAATCAACTGCTGGGGAACAATTATGGTTTACTGGTTGAGGGACGAGTTTAGGCGACGAGAGCGCCGTTTGAAGCGGATTTTAAAAAAATAAAGGATGGCGAGCCTCAGTGATTGGTGTGGTCGAGGTCATATTCTCGACAGAGGCAAGATAGTGTTTCCTTTTTGTCTGTAAGAAAGCGTATCCACCTATGGATTCATCCGTAAACATTTCGGCTGTTGTCATCACCTTCAACGAAGAACGCAATTTAGGCCGCTGCCTTGATTCACTTAAAACGGTGGCGGATGAAATCGTCGTGGTCGATTCGTTTTCAACCGATCGAACCGAAGAAATCTCAAGAGCAAAGAACGCAGTCTTCATTCAGCATTCATTTGTAGGGCATGTCGAGCAAAAGAACTATGCGGTTTCCTGCGCCTCATATGATATCATTTTATCTCTTGATGCAGATGAAGTTTTATCTGATGAATTGACGCAATCTGTTTTGGCGGCAAAAGGAAACTGGAAAAGCGATGGTTATATATTCAACCGACTGACGAGCTATTGCGGTAAGTGGATTCGACATTGCGGCTGGTATCCGGACGCCAAGCTTCGATTGTGGGACAGGAGAAAAGGTCGATGGGGCGGCATCAACCCCCATGACCGTGTAATCATGGAGAATGGTTGCCGAACAAGGCATTTGAACGGTGATCTACTGCACTATTCCTATCCGACGATCAGACATCATTTATCGCAGATGAATAACTTTTCTGAAATTGCTTCACGAGCAGCCTTTGAAAGCGGCAGAAGGGTGAATTTTCTATTGGATATTTTGCTAAACCCTATGCTGACGTTTTTAAAAAAATATTTCCTAAAACTTGGGATCCTTGATGGCTGCGAAGGCTTTTTTATTTCGATTCACACGGCCTACGGCAAATTTTTAAAGTACACCAAGCTGCGGGAGTTGAACCGGCTGGAAAGGCCGCCAAAGTCGGGCTCTACGAAGAAATGACTGCAATTGCAAACACTATCTGATTTTCAATAACGTTTCAATTTGACGGCAGGCTTGATCGCTGCCGCCCTGTCGCCTACGAATATAATTGATTGCCCCTTTGATTACCTCGTCGTGCCTGGTTGGATGTTCAAAATCCTCTAAGAGAATCTGGGCCACCTCTCTCCAATCTTGCGCTACCCTGAGCCAACCTTTGTCCACGATTTCCGGCCCTACCCAGGCAAAGTTTTCCCAGGAAGGTCCGATAACCGGAATTACACCGCTGATGATTGCCTCGAGAAAATTTTGGCCGCCAAGAGGAGCAAGACTGCCGCCAACGAAAGCGGATTTAGCGAACCGATATGCTGATACCAGCTCTCCAACTGTGTCCCAAAGGACCACTGTACCGGCAGAAACGGCTTCGCTGGCATTTGATCTCAGAACCCATCGGATATGCCCTTTGTTTAAGGTCTCTTGCCAGGCGTGTATGCGATGGAGGTGTCGTGGAAACAATCCGATGATGCATTTCGGTTCGCTGGAGAAAATTTCGGCAATAACTTTGTTGACCAGGGATTCTTCCTCCTTGCGAACGGAGGCCAGCACGACAAACGGTATGTCCGGCGGAAGAATAGCAGCCACCCCATTGTGTTCCTCCTTTGCCGCAGGAGGGGGAACCAAGCGGTCGAATTTAATGTTGGGCATGACGTCGACATTGTCTTTTCCAAACAGTTGTCTGAAGCGTTCGGCATCATCTGCGGAAATGGCTAAAATTCTATCCGGACTCAGCAAACGCCATACGGATGGCCACAGAAGATACCTTTTGAGGCTTTTTTCAGTTATCCGACCGTTGACAATCAAGGTTCTGCAGCCACTTTTTTTCAAAGATCGCATAAGACCCGGCCAGATTTCTGATTCCAGAAGAACCATCAATTTTGGCTGAATACGGTCAACGGCCTTTTTCATGAGCGATGGTTTGTCAAACGGAAAATAACGAATGGCGGCCTGAACTTGTTGGTTAGTTTTGATTTCCCCTTGCAAATTCTGATTGAGGACGTCGATGCCCTGGCGGGTATTGGAAGTTAATAAAATACGAATCACTTTTCTGGTTTTGAGCGTTTTGACCAACTCTACGGCCAAAAAGGCTTCGCCTACGGAAGCCGCTTGAATCCAAAGATCTGCAGTTCCCGTCATTTTTCCTTTCAGTATCCGGTCCTGATACCCTTCTGCCAGGCGGCGATTCAGTTTAAGCCAGGGCAGGACCGTAGTCCAGCAAAGATTGTAAAATCCAAATGCAAGGTTATGAAACTGATGTATTGACATGCTTAAATTTAATACAATTATTAGCGAGTTACGCTGGATGGACTTTATGGGAATTCTGCTTGACTGTCAAATACGATTCCTGCAAAATCACAAAGCAAACGAGATTGACAGCCAAAATATTGTTTGTTACTCGTTAGATCGCCTTTAAGGAGGATGCGTCAGGCAGCCACATGAGCAATCGGACTATGAGTCGCCACACCAGATATCTTATGATTCTCGGTCGAATGATCGGTACATTTGTATTTTTGACAGATGCACCGCATCGACGTATCGTCAGGAGAAATTTGCGGTTTACTCATCCGCACTGGTCGCCAGAGCAAATCCACCGGATCTCTAAACGTGTTTTTCAAAACTTAGGTATTACCTTTTTGGAAATCTGCAAACTGGTGTCCGATACAAGAGATGATGTCCTCGCGAAAGCGCAAATCTTGGGTTTGGAACATTTAACTCAAGCCCTGGATAAAAATAAGGGATTAATTATCGTTTCCGCCCACATAGGTAACTGGGAGCTGGGTCTGCAATACGCCGCCTGCTATTTGCAGCAGCCGATTGTCGGAGTCGCCAAAAAGATCCGTCTTCAGCCGCTCAATCGATGGGTGCATAGACTTCGGACTCGATTTGGTAATAAAATCATTTATAAAAAAGGCGCGTTACCTGAAATGCGCCAAGTCCTTCGTCGAGGCGGTATTGTAGTCCTTTTGGTAGACCAGAGCAGACGCTCAGAAGGCGTTGATGTGACTTTTTTGGGACGAAAGGTAACCGCAACTCCTGCGGCTGCATTCTTGGCCATCCGGTGTCATAGTCCGGTTTTGCCTATTTTTTGCGTCCGTGAATCCAATGGGCAATTGGCAATTCATATAAACTCGCCCCTCAATTTTGAGCGGACCGGCGACCTGCATGCTGATATACAATCCAGCACGCAGATCATAACCGATGAGGTTGAGCGTGCGGTTCGAAAATATCCCGATCAGTGGTTATGGTTACACAAACGCTGGAAGAAGTATTATCCGGATCTTTACCCCGAGTATCAGGTCCGACGGTTGCGACGCAAACAAAGAAAAGAACGACGAAACTGAGTTTAGCCGGTTGCCATGAGAGCCGCCATACGATGACCACTGCTATAAATGTTTCTTAATCTTACACGCGCAGCGTTGCGATATACGAAGCCTAAACTAGCTCCAAGAACCGGGTTTTCAAATTTAGAATAAATCCTATGGTTCCATCAAATTCCGTCGCACCTTCAAATCTGCACGTATGGCATTTGCTTAGTAATTGGAAATGGACTGAGCGAGCTGAGCCTGCTGTCAGCCTTGCTCTGGCGCAGCAAAGAATGGGTGTCCGTGTCGCGTTCGTCTGCGGTCGGTCTCGTAGTAAAAAAAAAAACGATGTCGAATATCATGCCCGTCAAAAAGGGTTGTCTTCTATCTATGCGTTGGAAATGCCAAAGCATTTTCGGATCCTATCTGCACTCAGAGATTTTCTGAACCTTAAAAAAATGCTTGCTGAGTTGAATCCTGACGTACTTCACTGTAACATGCGGAATGCCCATATGATGGCGGCGTTTTTAAAAAGGGCGCCCGGTAGGCCATTGATTGTAAACAGCTGTTACCATCCGGAAGGTCTGCGTAGGGACCAAAGATCGAGGTTTCTTTACCGATTTTGCACCGATGGCCTGGTGGTGATCAGTGAAAAAGCCAAACAAAAAACCCTTGAACGCCGCTGTTTTTCACCAGCAACCGTGTTGGTCGCTGAGCCCGGCGTTGACCTGAATCGCTTTTCTCCGGATCGGAAATTGTCGATGAATCGAATGTCGTTCGGTTTAGAGGAGAGACACTTTGTATTGGGCATGGTAACACGCATTAGAGAGAGCCGGAGATTGGATATCGTGCTGGCAGCCGTGAACGCTCTGGCAAAAGAATTTCCGCAGATCCGCCTGCTGTTGGTCGGACGCGGGCGCAAAGGGGCGGTCGAATCCCTGGTTGAAAGACCGGCACGAGAAATGAAGATTGATGATCGAATTGTACTGCCGGGATATTGTGATGAAGATCGTCTGGTCGCAGCCTATCATAGCATGGATGTTCTAGCTTATCCGATGCCGGGCACGGATAAATCATGCCGGACCGTGCGCGAAGCCATGGCTTCTGGCTTACCCGTGATTGCCCCGAGGATCGGGTTCCTTCCAGAACTAATCGAGGACCATGCAACCGGAAGACTGACAGCGGAGAAAGGGGTAGAACTAACGGGCATCCTTAAGGATTTCATCCGCAATGAAACGAAATTGCGCGAAATGGGGCGTCGGGCGTTAGAGACGGCCAAGCAACGGTTTGCTCCCAGCCTGCAGGCGGAGAGGACATTGAACTTCTATCGCAAACTGTTAAAATAAGTAAACCAATAGCAGGATGCTTTGTGATTGAGTGATAATATGCACTTGAAAATAAGACGTAATTCGAGTAAGTCCGATTACCGGCTTGAAAAGATGGATGCCGGCTCCTTCGGCCCGGCATTCAGGCAGCGATGGGCCTGAATGAATCCTAAGCCTGCGATTGGGGTATGTGATGCGACACCGGAATATAGATTTTGTCCAGAATTTTTTATGCTATTTTTTTCTTGCTATCATCCGATAAAAACACAAAAACAGGGATTAAGATACTTGTAAACAAAGGGAGATGCCGTTATGACAATAAGCCCCGAGCTTTTAGAGATTTTGGCCTGTCCCAAGTGCAAAGGCGATATTCGACTGAATGAGTCTAAGGATGGTCTGATCTGCGACAATTGTAAGTTGATGTATGAAATTCGCGATGATATACCGATTATGCTTATCGATGAGGCCAAGCCGCTTGCGGAATAACCGGCAATGAGCTTACCCCTGCAACCGAAATTGGCGAAACTGGTTATCGGGCTTTTTCTGAACGATAAAACACTGTTCGACCGATTGGCGCTTGAGTTCACATCCGCATTTGGTTCCATGGACATCATCACTTCATGGATGCGCTTTGATTACACAACCTATTATGAATCAGAGATGGGATCTCCGCTCTTTCGCCGGTTGGCAACCTTCCAAACCTTGGTTGAACAGGGGGATTTGGCCAAAATCAAACTAACGACGAACCGATTTGAAGAAAAATGGTCACACAACGGAAGGCGCACGGTTAATATTGATCCGGGATATCTGCTGCATGAGCGATTTGTACTGGCATCAGCTAAAAACTTCAGTCATCGAATTTATATCGGCCACGGAATTTACGCAGATTTAACGTTGGTATACCAAAATGGCGACTTCAAAAAATTGCCCTGGACGTATCCTGACTATGCAGATAAACCCATAATTACGTTTCTTACGAATGTTCGCAACAAGTATATCGTGGATTTAAAACGAATAGGTTGACACGTCTTCCATGATCATGCGCCAGTGGTCCCTTGTTGTCTCCTGTTTCAGGAAAATGAATGCTGTTGCCACGGGAAACCGGCAACTCCTGACAACTGACGGATACCCGGTGGCGTGGTTATGGACAACGTCCACCGAAACTGGTCTACTCAACATGAAGTGGAGATACTAAAATATTATGATCAAAAGCATGACCGGTTACGCGGTTGCTGAAGAGAGCGAGGGAGAAATGGCTGTAATGGTAGATATCCGATCATACAACAGCCGACATTTGGATGTTATCCTGCGGATCCCTCCAAGCTATATAGGCTTGGAAGAGAAGATTAAAGGGCTGATATCGGAAAATATCATCCGCGGACGCGTGGAAACCAAAATACAGATAAAAAAACTCTCAGAGGATGCCGTTAGCTTTGAAATCGACAGGTCTCGGGCCAAAGCAATCCGTGACGCCTTGACGCAACTCAAGGATGAATTCGATTTTCAAACGGAGATCTCGCTGGACCTTCTTCTCAGCATGGGGGGTGTTTTAAAGCCGGTTGAAATGCTCGGAGAGCTGGATAGTTGTTGGCCGATTTTGAAGCGCTGCCTTACACAGAGCCTTGATGATCTTGATCGCATGCGCAAAAAGGAAGGCGATTTTATTGCCAGGGATTTGGCACGCAGACTGGATTTTATCCAAGGTTGTGTCAGGCAGATTGAAGCAGATTCCAACAACCTTTTATATCAGTATCAGGAGCGATTGATGGAGCGGATCTCTGCCTTGACCCGCGAATCGGTGGAGATCGAACCGGGACGAATTGCTCAAGAAGCCGCGTTTCTGGCGGACAGGAGCGATATTTCAGAAGAGATCGTAAGAATCGAGAGTCATTTAGAGCAGTTTCGGCATATAATGGACTCCACCGAACCCGGGGGTCGAAAGCTCAACTTCATGCTGCAGGAGCTTCATCGGGAAATCAATACCATCGGATCGAAAGTCGGCAAGGCAGACATCGCCCACAGGGTTGTGGAAGTCAAGTCCGAGCTTGAGAAAATCAGGGAACAGATACAGAATGTGGAATAATATTTGGTGTCGCCTCATTGGTGCAACCCGGCATGGGCGGAGAGCCGTCAATTAAGGCATGTTGAGTGTCTGCCGCCATGCAACAACGTTTAGACGGGAGGTAAAATGGATCAGAATCTCTTAAATATTGGTTTTGGAAGTACAGTGGTCTCCGATCGAGTAGTTGCCATTGTATCACCTAATTCCGCTCCGATGAAGAGACTCAAAGATGAAGCCAAAGACGAAAAACGGCTGATTGACGCCACCCATGGTCGCAGGACCCGTTCCATTATTATTATGGACAGCAATCATGTAATTCTTTCGGCGATTCAAGCAGAAACTATATCTCAGCGTTACGCGACACTGAAAGAGCCGTCCTGATTTAATATGAACGATGGGAGATTGAAAAAGAACCCGCCACCGCCACCCGCCAAAGCCGTTATAACACCGGGCGCACTTTTCATTGTTTCTGCGCCATCCGGGGCTGGTAAATCGACGCTGTGCCGGGCGGCGCTCGATCATTTTTCGAATCTTTTTTACTCAATTTCTTACACAACCAGATCGCCCCGCAGCCAAGAGCAAAATGGAGTGGATTATCACTTTATCACCAAAGCCGATTTTGAAGAAGGGATTCACTGCGATCGATGGGCAGAGTGGGCAGAAGTTCACGGAAACTACTATGGAACTTCCAAAAAATTTTTGGACGACGCGCTGCTCTCCGGTCGAGACGTCTTAATTGATATTGACATTCAAGGAACCCGCCAGATTCTTGAACGATATCCAAACGCCGTAACCATTTTCATAATGCCACCATCCCTGGATATTTTAAAAGAGCGTCTGGAAGCCCGGCGCACGGAAAGCGCAGAAATTGTTGCGGTTCGTTTGAAAAATGCAGAAAAGGAGATAGCTCAAAAAGAAATCTATCGTCATCTTATCATCAATGATAGGCTGTCGGACGCGATAGCGGAGTTGCTCGCCATCATTGAAGGCTATCGATCCGACTGAAGGTGCCGATGCGTTTTTCGATCCAATGAGCAAGGCTCGTGAACGATGCAAACACAGAGTTGCTCTTCGGTATCCATCCTCTGTATGAGGTGCTGAGGGCCAATCGGCGGAAGGTGCATGAGGTATATTTAGCGCAAAAGAAGCCGTCTGCGCGTATTACTAAGTTGATGGCTGCAGCGCACTCGAAAGGCATTCCCATTCTAACCCTCAAGACTTCAAAATTGGAGGCGCTTGTAAGGTCGGACGCCCACCAGGGCATTGCGGCTAAAGTCAGTTCCTTTCCTTTGGAAACTTTTTCAGACCTCTGGCAATCTACTGTTGATAGAAAAGGTAAACCCTTCTGGCTTTTACTGGATAACATTTTAGACCCGCAAAACTTGGGGGCTATCCTACGAACTGCTCTTTGCGTCGGGGTTGACGCCGTGGTAATTCCCAAAGATCGATCTGCGTCACCGACACCTGCCGTTTCCAAGGCGTCTGCCGGTGCCCTGGAGCATGTCCGTCTCACACGTGTAACCAATTTTGTCCGAACGCTAAAGCAGTTGAAAGAAAAGGGAATGTGGATCATCGGGCTGGATAAAAAGGCGAACCAGTCTGTCTATGCCGCTGATTTGACCGGATCCATTGGCCTTCTCATCGGCGGAGAGCAGAAAGGTATGCGACCCCTGGTGAAAAAACAAAGCGATTTTTTAGTTTCCATTCCCCAGCGCGGACCGCTGGATTCGCTCAATGCTTCAGTGGCCGCTGCTGTAACTATGTATGAAGCCTTGCGGCAGCGAATAACAATCAATTCGTGACCGGTAATTAAACCACGCTTTGGTTTGTGCTTGCTGCCACCCATGCAATATAATGTTAAAGTGGTCTTTACAGATGTGCTATCCGTGTCATTCAATTTACTGAACAAAATTATAAACATCCTATATGAGACCGTCTTCCCGACGCACTGTCTGGCGTGTGGCAGCTTTTATCATCCATTTGATATTTATGACGAAGGAATTCCACGAAATCTTGCTGAACAGCATGCCGCTGCCACCCTTTTTGTTCAGGAGCAGGTACACCAACACCTGTCGGCCTATTTATGTCCGATTTGTATCCGCGGCATGGTTGTGGTGGATCCCCCGCTATGTTTATGTTGCGGTATGCCGTTTCAGAGTCGGGAAGGGGATGATCATTTATGTGGGGATTGCCTTATCTCTCCTAAAAAATTTGGAATCGCACGGGCGCCGCTGGTATACGATCAAACAGTGATAACCGTCATTCATCGGTTTAAATTCAAAGGAAAAATTCAGCTGGCGAGGCCCCTAAGCAAGATTCTCCTGACGACCCTTAATTGTTTTTGGGATATCGACAGCATCGATGTGATCATACCGGTACCACTGCATGTAAAACGGATCCGTGAGCGAGGATTCAACCAGTCTTATTTGCTGATTCAAAACTGGGATAAAGGCGTTTCAAAAAATTGCAGCGGGCCGTCCGGTCTTCAGATTGACTGCGACATATTATTCAAAAAAGCGTCTACCGAGGCACAGACCGGGCTCGGACGCGAGCAGCGGTCAGCTAATGTGAAAAATGCGTTTGGGATTTATGATGATGAGAAGATAAAAAATAAAACGATCCTGCTTGTGGATGATGTTTACACCACCGGAGCAACGGTAGACGAATGTGCTCGATTGATGTTACATCAAGGCGCATCCCGTGTGGATGTTTTAACATTGGCCCGGGCGATATAACTCGTATCCAAATTGAGTAAACCCCTTAGTTGCATAAACAACATGGCAAAGAGTAGATAATGGGCAGCAATTACTACCGATATGATAGCAAAACAACTAATTTCTG
>JASFJP010000046.1:0-13812 GCA_050121225.1 Desulfobacterales bacterium | reverse complement strand
CCAATCTGAATGAGTACTTTGCGGGCGGGAGATCGGTTTTACAATGCATCTGCCAGATGAGCATTGCCCCCACAACCATATACCCCGCCAACATCCTAAATGAATCGACACATGTATCCATATAAACCTGTATTCATATAAATAGGTATCTTGCACCTCAATTCTGTTTATCGTGTTTTACCGGGCGTAATTTATGAGAGAAAATGTATTAGTGCGAAGCGGTAGTAAATTTACTGAAATGCCAAGGGAAACCTGGAAACAGCATATAGCACAGGCACCAAAGGACTGTTCACAAATTCTCAGTTTTATGACTGAGGAACATCATCTTATCCGTTATTTTGTCGTTAGGGCTCTACCTCATATTGGGAAACCTATCCCTCCTGAATTAATCTCCGATGAACTTAAGATGCCACTATCGATGAAAAATAATATTCTTGATGACTTGGAGAGAAATTTGTTTTTTTTGGTTCGCAATGAACAAGGTGAAGTATTGATCCTATGGAGTAAAAGCAAGAATTGACGGTTTAACAGATGAGGAGATAGCTCGCATTGCAGATCAAATCGAACAATTACCAGCAGGAGCAGATGCAGTCGCCGCTATCGTCTATGTCTCAGATATTCTTTTGTTAGTCCTGCTGATAACAGAAATCTTGGGTTATACCGATATCTTCTCTTTTTTCGATAACAAATAAGAAATCACCAAACGCCGATTAATAGTTAATTAAGTACTGAATTCTTGATATGATGCTGCCTGTTTACTACAAAAAGTAGGTAGAAGAGACGGCTGCAGCGTCAGGCTGGTTTTTAGTACGGCAAACTGTCGCAGTTTTTGATCCATCGATCCTGATTTTTGCTGTTCGCTTTAAAAAGGCGCTTCCTATACGGGTGGGGACCAATTTTTTTCGAGCATTCTTTAAAAATATGCTACGATTAGAATTAATAAATCTGAATTTGTGATCCCAGATACCATAATTAAGTTTAACTTTCTGTTTGTCGATAATTGTTATATAGAACTAATTCATATTTACAATGGAGACACCCTTCCGATGGCGCTGACCAAACGCCAAATCATCAAGCTAATCTCTTCTAACAAAGACTCTATGAACTTATCGAAAATCCCGAGAGTTACGAAGAGGAACAAGAAAAACAAGAGTATAAGGTTTAATTAACCCGTTGCATAGAATAAAGGACAAGGAATATCAAAAGAAATCAGGGTAAATCAAGCCGAGAGGAGCCCGAAAAATGGCAATCGACTATATTGGATTTTACAATCAACATATTGAAAGCTTGAAAAAAAGGGGCAAACAATATTTTGGGTGGTGTCCTTTTCATCCGGACAGAGGAACCAAACGGAAAGGTTTTTCGATCAATCAAGAGAATGGCCTGTGGTATTGCTTTTCGTGTGGTACTGGTGGAAATACGTTTCAATTCTGCAGAGAGCGGGGCATAGATCCTAAAGATTCTCCCGATTACCATTCCGAATACCGACAGTATAGCTTCGGCGGAGGGGTAATCAGCCATCAACCTCATTTTCAAGATATCGCGGGCAAACCATTTTGGAGCGGACCCAAAGAGGCCCGCAATAAAACCGTTTACAATTCTTTGGCGATTGAATTGGCAAAGAAACAAAAGAGGACGTTGTGGATATGCGAAGGACCAAAGGATGCTGAAACTTTGCACGAAGCTGGCGAAATGGCCATCGCCCTACCCTCGGCAGAAAGCGATAACATTTTGGAGCGTGTGTCTTTCGTGGATGTGCCTGAAGTGATAGTTGCCATGGATAATGACAAGGCCTGCAGAGATGCCGCCCTGAGAATATCGCAGCGATTTCCTTTTGCTAAGGTCATCGAGTGGCCCGATGAAACAGCAGACAGCTATGACATATCGGATCAATGGTATGATTTGCTGAGCCAAGAATCAGAAGCAAAGGAGGAGGCAAAAAAAAGATTTGTCCGGATGCTCAAAGGCTATGCGGTGAGCAAGGATCCCTATTATCCACTAACTGAATTTTTACAGCACAAACGTGAAAAAGACCAGGCACGGGATTCGGGTAAGCTGTTGGGTTATAACCTGCAAAAGTTTAAGACATTGGCAAATAACATTGACGGAATACAGTCCGGGTTTTATGTCATCGGGTCTGAAACCAACGGTGGAAAGACCGCCTTCTTATGCAATCTTACGATAGACCTTCTTGAATCAAACGAGGATCTAACCGGAATATATTTCTCCCTGGGAGACAACAAGAACACCGTCCTGAATCGGTTTTTGGGTATCGTTACCGCTCTTCCCATGAACCAGGTGCAGCGGGTGCAAAAGACCAAGTGGCACGCAACAGTATTGCAGAAAAGTTACCGACATCTATCCAAGATGGCAAAAGAAGAACGTTTCTATTTAAGGGATGCATCTGAGATCCAGGATATCGATAGTTTGGTGCTAGAAATAAGGCGCAGAATGAATCGTGAATTGTTTGTTGTGATCGATGATCCTTACAACCTGGAGGTGGGAAGTACGGGAGCAGATGCCCGTGAAAGGATTATAGAACACGCCAATAGGCTGAAAAACTTTGCAGATGTATATCGGATTCCCATTATTTGCAGTGCAGAACTGCACAAAAAAGAAAACAATGCAAGCGCCGATAGAGTGCCGGCCATCGAAGATCTTATGGAAGCCGGCCGGTTTGCCTCGAATGCCAACCTTGTTCTGTTGTTATATTCCGATAAATTGAAATACTATAACAATGATGATGAGCCGCTGTTAAATCTGAAATATGCAAAGAACAAATTAAGCCAATACAGGGGAACGGATAAGATAAAGTTCATAAAGCGTACCAGCCAAATACAGGAATTTCAAGATATGTGAGGAGTCATTCAGGAAATCGTCAAAGTTGGTGATAACTCGGTGAGATTGAATCAATTCACGACCACCATCATGGACCTAAAATCCCAAATCTCAATGTCTAAATTCCAAACAATATCCAAATTCGAATGTCCAATGCCCCAAACATTCTGGTGACTTATCTATAGTTTGATGGCCGTTTTGTTTGTTTTGAATTTTGAGTTTTGATCATTATGTAAAACTTTTCCTAAAAATCTGGCAATTAGTTCCCAAAAGCCAAAAAGGCTAACGGCTTAAAATGATATAACTAATTGATTTAAAAAAAACTGTTCTATTGGTTTCCGACTTGGCTTGTTTTTTGCTTTCTAAATATTTAAATATCGTTTTCATAGTCCACCTAACTTCAACATTTATATTTAAACCCTATGATGGTCTAAGATCGCTAAAGGTTATACTCAAAAAAAGAGGAGTTATGGTGGCTATATTCGGCTTCGCGGATGCCCGTGCATCTGTTCGGCTGGGCTGTTCAACATTTCATTCGATGGCAGCGGCGGCGAATAAAACGGCATTTGGGGGAGCCCCGGGATACAAGGCAGACCATCATTTGGCTCTGCCTTTTTTATATTTAAGATGGACCCTCTGCAATTTGACACAAGTTATAACAGCCTAAAATTATGATGAATTATCTTGATATGATAACAACGGAGGTGATCGGCAGCTTAACGCGCTTATCTGAAATCACCGGTTTCTCTTCAAATGTTCTAGTTTGTATCTTTTCGTTAGTATTACTGTTATCCATCTTTGGACTTTTTATTCTGCTTAAATTGAGAAGCATCGGCAAAGCGTTGCTTGAGGTTAATCAGAGGTTGGATGCCTTGGCACAGAGGCTAGCGCGGCACCCGCCTCCTTCTGATAGCGTTCTTGTCGAAAAATATTTAGGCGGACATATTGTTAAGGAAGTAAGTAAGAAACAAGAAAGTAAGGAAGCAGAAAAAATTACTACTCCGAAAAATCAGAAACCTTTCTCATTTCTTACCGGCAATTCAGATTTAAAAAGTGTGCTGCTTGATCTGATAAATAATGCTGATGCGGCAATTTCTTTACAAGACATAGTTAGCCAATTATCTGAGGATTATTTTGACGGCAATTACCATCCGATTATAAATAATTTAGATGAGCTCGAAAAAGACAAGAAAATTGAAGGTCAATCCATTAGCGGAAAGGTTTTTTTTAAGATAAAATAACTTGTTTATATTGATAAACATTGACATTCTATGGTTAAAATGTTATTTATTTTTGACACCACCGACCTCCTCCAAAACCCAGCAAAACGTTACGTTCTACTGCATCTATAACAGACTGATCTGAGTTTATTTGAATGGCCCGGCTGATAATGGTGATCTACATTTGATTCCTATAATTAAAGAGACAAAAAAATGAACGCAAAAAGAATTACAGGAGATGCCAGGGAAAGAGATCCTTATATTGATCGCCGCTCTGGAGATGAAAGACGCCAGGTGTATGACGCAGATTATTTTGAAATTGGAGGCTTTGAGAGAAGAAGCGGAAAGGATCGAAGGCAACAAGCCGAACGACGAGTCAGCTGTGTCAGAGTAAGCCAATGGACAAGTGTCTGCCCGGATTAATGCATCTAGCTTTAGGATGTGAATTTTCAGGAGTATGACGTCTCGGAAATTCTATCTAGACATTTTTTACTTCATCTTTAATGCGTTTAACATGGCCGCGGCCGAGTCCTTTGACTTCACAACCGAGTTCAAAATAGCGGCGAATCGTATCATCATCAAGAATTCCGAAGCAGTCAATGACAGCCAGAGGTTTTCCTGCAATTTTGACAATTTTGTCAGGATCGAGGGACAGGTAATCCTTATGTCGAACCGCGAGAACCACGGCATCTGCTCCACGGATAGTATCGCCTACGTCCTTCATAACCCGCAGTTCAATGAGTCTGTCCTGATTCCTGAAAAACCGGGCCATCGAGTGGTTTGGCGCAGGATAGGTGTCCTGTTTTTCCAGCTCCCACCAGTGCTTGACGTAAGGATCATGGGCCAGAACGTCGGCCCCCATCTCGGTCAGTTTTCGAACAATAATTTCCGAACCGCTGTAACGAGTATCACCGACATCCTGGCGATAAGAGACACCCAAAACAGCAATTTTTGATGCAGCTACGATTTTACCCATATTGCGCAAGGCATCACGGACCATCTGTACTGCTCGCAGCCCACGGCTATCGTTAATATCAATGGACAGAGGCGTAATTTTAAAGATGTCGTCTTCAAATCCCATCAAGGTGTGATAAGACCAGACCCCCAATCCACCATCTTTCGGCAAACAATACCCTCCAATACCGGGACCCGGAAAAATAATATTCGAATGCGTAGGCCGTATCTTAATCGCTTCAATTACCTTGAGCAGATCAACACCATTGCGTTCAGAAAACACACTCCATTCATCCAGAAACGCCAAAAGCGAAGCCCGATAAGAATTTTCAACGATTTTACATGTTTCGCTTTCGATGGGACGATCAAGCACCGTTAAAGGGAATTTATCAACGTTAAGCACATCACTCAAAAATTTCGTCACCCGATCGCGTGCTTTGTCGTTGATGCCGCTGCAAACCCTCCAAAAATCGCGAATAGAAGCAACATAGTTACGACCCGGCATGACACGCTCAAAAGAATGTGCCAAAAGCGGTTCAAACTCATCCAGCCCTCTTTTTTGGAATGCTTTCTTTATAATAGGATAGGCGATATACTCGGTGGTGCCCGGTGGAACTGTTGTTTCAATTAATACAAGACAGTCCGGTTTGATATTATCACCGATAATTTTAAGGCTATTTTCCAGAGCAGCAATATCAGCGTGTCCTTGTCTGACGTTACTAAAGGTTTCTTTGTGATAGTCACACTGAACATCCACCACAACCACATCCGCCAATGAAAGCACTTCATACGTATAGGTTGCTATCAGCGTTTTTTTCTCCTGAACGCAGCGTCGAATTAAGGGTGCCACCTCCGGGTCTTCAGCCTCAACCGGCGCAATACCACGGTTCAGGTAGTGAATTTTCCAGAAGGAGCGCGTCGAAGGCCGCTGCATGCCGATCACGAATTTTGTGGGTTCTCCGCTTTCAGGATCCGTTGAATCGGCGACAACTCCTGCCATTACAGAACCGACAAAGCCGACTCCCATCACTACGACTATCTCGCGTCCTTTTAAACGCTGTTGATTCACTATTTTTTTAATTTTGTTGAATTCAGATGCATAATCCTTTGCATCCGGTAAAGGGAAAACTTCCCCGTTCGGACTTGGAGAAACTTCTTTTTCGTTCAATGAACTAGTCGTCGATTTTGTTTTTTTCATATCAACCTCATAATTAGTCGCTTTCTGTCTCGTTATAAAAAAATGAAGAGTAAAGTCTAAATTTTTTTGCATACAATGAAATTAATCTGGTTATCTTCAATGCCGGTGTAAATTACTTGAGCTTTGGGCATAACCGTCTAAATTAAATTGAACCATAAATGCAAAAAAAATACCAGATAAACTAATCAAAAAAAAATTTGAGTAAGTTTTTCTGGATAGATATCAATCAGTTAAAGGCTCGATGAGATACTCGACGATTTATTTATTATAAAACGAATTATTTATGAAAATTAGTACCTAGTTATTGGGAATTTTTTGTTCTATAATCATTAATCCAAAAGTTTTTTCAACACGCGGCTTTGGCTGCCCTTGTCCAAATCATCCAGTGCATAGCAAAGCGCCAGCTCCAGCAGCGTGGATTTGTTGTCGACGGCCACGCCGGCCAGTTTTAACTCGTGAAACTTGAGTGTAAATCGATTCAGGATGTCCGTTGAAAGATAGAAACCCGCCTTTTTCTTGGCTGCCGCTTTGGTCGGCTTTTTCGTATGCGCGATTGCGGAAGAATTCGGTCTGCCCTCTCGCCCTTGCCGGCTGGGATACCCCGTAGCCGACTCAACCGGGTCTAAAGGGGATTCGGCAAAAAAATCAGGTGTGGTTTTCTTGCTGGCTGCCATCGTTTATAATCCTCCTGATTAGATTCTCATAATCGGTTGCACCCCGCGCTTGGGCTTGATATTCAAAAATCGTTTTTCCATAGACCGGGGCTTCCGAGAGGCGAACATTGTAGTGGATCGGATCGCAGAGTTGTCTGCTGAAATACTTTTGCAACTGGCTAAGAATATCATGACTCTGCCGGGTTCTGCGGTCAAACATGGTCGGCAAAATATATTTGAGCCGCAGATCCGTGTTTAACCTCTGAGCAGATTGCAAATACCTGAAGAATGTCTTCAGACCTTCCATTGATAGGCCCTGGAGAGCGACGGGACACAGTACTTCATTGGCCGCCATCAAAATATTGACACTCAAGATATCCCAGCCCGGCGCACAATCAAATATGAGAAAATCCAATGCACCTTGTTTGGGAACCAATTTGCCGGCCAAAACGGTTTGCCGGATATCACGTGGCTGTTCCCCCAGCCAATTTTTCAATTCCACTAGTCGGATGCCCCCGGCAAGCATCCATAAATTTTTACGGGACTGATGAAGCGTGCTGTTTTTGAAAATGTAATCGCCGTTTTCACAGCGCTCGGTAACAAATTCATAAAGACCATATTGGGGTTTTTGACCTAAAAACTTGGCGACCTGCCCTTGGGTGTCACAATCCACCAGCAACACTCGCCGTCCGGATAAAGCCAGCCCGTATGCCAGATTTACAGCGGTGGTGGTCTTCCCGACACCCCCCTTTGCCATCGCAACTGCAATTTTTCGCATCATAATGCTCCATTTTCTTCTTTTCAAGAATTCTTCTATTCGTATATTATAGAATTCTTCTATAAAATGCAATATAAAAATAAAAGATCTGTGTAATCTGTGTTAACCTGCCCGCTATGCGAGCAAGGCGAGGCCGGCGGGTCCGTGTCCCGACAAAAACTGCTTAAAAATCAAAGCGGAATCCTTCACCACCTATGGCTGTCCCGTAAGATAGGTTTCATCAAGGGTAGCTTCAAACACCGGCAGGTCATCGATGGCAGGCGGACTGAACTTAAAAACATATTCTAAAAATACAGTGGTGATATGATAAGTGGCACCCCATAAAAGTTCCGATTTCTTATCGGTTTTCAGCCGAAAGCAGGGGAAATCACGGGGCATCTCCGACGGCCGCAAGTGCTGATGGAGGTTCAGTTGCAGGCGGTAACAGGCATAATTGGAAGGTTTCAACAATTCTTTTAAAGGCACGTACACAATTTTTTCCACTTCCCAGTTGGGATAAAACCGTTTTTGGCGTGGTGTCCAGGCTACCAGAGGGTAAATTCGACGCTCAAACATGGTCAGGGAATACGACGGAAGCGGTCCCAGAAACGTTACCCGAAAAGGATTCAAACGCATTTCTTCCAGACTTTCTCTCAAACTGGTCGCCCACAAAAGCGCCAGCAAATGCGCCTCGAATCGCCGCTCGGTTTTCCACGGCGACCAATAGGGCCAACGTCCAAGAGCAAAGGTCGGCAAAACGAAAAGCTTGGCAAGCAAGCCGTCCAACCATGGGACTACGCTGCCGCCGGGGCAGCAGAGATCCCCCGGTTGCTTAACCTTGATAGAGCGCTTGTTTAGAATAAGGCAGGGTTCCCCCTTGCCGCTGTCTTGGTTCTGTCTTTGGCCAAGCAACAAAAGTACACCTGAGGCGGTAAGCACATCAAAGGTGTCTTGTGAGTAGAAATCTTTGCAGCGGGATCGATCATAAAGCGTCTCTATGATGTGATCGATCAGCGCCGCGTTATCATTCAACAGGTGCATCATATTGGCTGTTTAAACCATTTTCGATCGATTTATTCAACATCATTCAACCACTCCTTATATACATCTTATGTCAAGCAACGATCTGAATGCCGCTTCGATGGCAGTCACCCCAAATCAACCACTTCCACAATAAGTTGATCGATTTCCCCATGAAGAACCATTAGTGGCTTGACAATCCCCCTAATGAACTTATAAAAGACTAATTTCTGAAAGCAAGATAGAACTAAGTAAACATAAGGAGGCGATTCATATGCAGTTTCAAAAAACGGGTCATGCATGGTATAAAATTTCGCTGTTGGCTTTAACCTTGGCAATGATTTCGGGCCTAAGTTATGCGAAAGAGGAAGATCGAGATCGACCCGCAAGATCCATCATAATGGCGGCTGAATATCCGGGAGTTGAAGTCCCGTTGGAGGAAGATGTCAGCATGGATATCATCTTCCACAACAAGGGCAAAACCGACGAAAATGTGCAGATCTGGATTTCTGAGAAACCAAACGGATGGAAAGCCAAGATCAAGACCTATCGTTTTACGGTAACGGGTGTACATGTCCCGGCTGGCGAGGATAAATCCCTGACATTTGAGGCCCAACCCGACAAAGGATTACAGCCGGGCGAATACAAATTCCGTATTAAGGCCAAAACACCGGACGGTAAGTTTGAAATGGACCAGGATATCCTGGTGATTGTTGCCGGGGCAACAGAAGAAGCAGAAGAGGACCGAGGCGTCAAGCTGACAACCTCATACCCGGTGATTCGCGGCCCCTCGGATGCAACCTTTGAATTTTCCGTGGACGTAAACAGCAAGCTGGACAAAGACGCCGTATTTGATCTGTTTGCCCAAGGGCCCAAAGACTGGGACATCAATTTCAAACCGGCCTACGAGACTAAATTTATTTCCAGCTTGCGGCTCAAAAGCAATCAAAACCAATCCATCGCTGTGGAAGTCAAACCGGCTATGGCAGCCGAAGCCGGCGAATATCCAATTAACATACGGGTGAGCTCCGGTGATGCCAAGGGTGAAGCCCAGTTGGCCGTAATCCTCACAGGAACGTATGGTTTAGATGTAGGTACACCTGATGGGCTACTTTCATTGGATGCCCGGCAAGGCAAGCCGGCGAATATGTCGTTCTACGTCAAAAATTCAGGATCTGCCACAAATCATGACATCAAATTCATGTCGTTCAAGCCCGAAAACTGGAAGGTTGAATTCAAGCCCGAAAAAATCGACAGCATTGATGCAGGGGATCTGAAGCAAGTCGAGCTTATCATCACACCGTTTGAGGATGCCCTGGTGGGTGACTACTCGGTAAGTGTCAACGTTGAAGGCGAAAAAGCCTCTAAAATAATTGAGTTCCGCACCACCGTCAAGGCCTCAGCGGTCTGGGGCTGGATTGGCATCGGTATCATTGTGGTGGTCATCGGCGGTCTGTTAGGATTATTCCGCTGGTTAGGAAGGCGCTAAAATGGACGCTTCAGTCATCATTGAAACCGAAGAATTGACCAAAACGTATCACAGCGAATTGGCCGTTGACCGCCTGACATTTACAGTCAACGAAGGTGAGATCTTTGGCTTTTTAGGACCCAACGGTGCCGGTAAGACGACAACTTTACTCATGCTGTTGGGCCTAACCGAACCCACCAGCGGCAAAGCGAAAGTGTTGGGGTTGAATCCCACCAGGCAACCGATACAGGTGAAATCCAAGATAGGATACCTCCAAGAGAATATGGGATTTTACAATGATTTGAACGGTGTCCAGATGCTGCGCTTCGTTGCCGAACTAAACGGCCTTAGCGGCCCCGAGGTTGAAGAACGAATCGAAGGCGCACTGGAAACTGTGGGATTGGCCGCTGAATCCGGCAAAAAGATCGATGCCTACTCCCGAGGAATGCGGCAGCGCCTTGGAATTGCTGAATTGCTGATTAAAGATTCAAAGGTCGCATTTTTAGATGAGCCGACCCTGGGCCTGGATCCGGATGCCACCAACCGCATGATGGCTCTGATTGAAAGCCTTTGCCGCGATAAGAAAATGACAATTTTACTATCCAGTCATATGTTGCATCAGGTTCAAAAAATCTGCCATCGTGTCGGGATTATGATCAAAGGGCGGATGGTGGCTCAAGGACCAATGGATCGGCTGGCCCGAGAAAAACTCGGTATCGGTCAAGAAAGATATTCGCTTGAGGAAATTTATATGAAATATTTCCAGGAGGCCTAACTGTGCGCGGAATCAACGTTATATTCAAAAAAGAGCTGGCAGATCATTTTAGCAGCTATCGATTTATCATAATTTTTGCCTTAATTGCCATGGTGAGTCTGATTACGGCCTATATGGTCGGAATGAATATCAGACAGCAACTCGAGGGCGTCGCCAAACCCCGGTTTATTTTTCTGATGCTGTTTACAGCCCCCGGGGCATTGTTCTCGCTGGTTCAGTTTGTCGCATTTTTTGGACCGCTGGTAGGGCTTATTATGGGCTTTGACACCATTAACCGCGAGCGAAACCAGGGCACCCTCAGCAAATTGCTGTCGCAACCCATTTACCGTGATGTGGTGATTAACGGGAAATTCCTGGCCGGCGTGGTCATGATTAGCGTAATGATGGTGTCCATTGTACTGGTCATCACCGGCCTTGGTCTTTTGGTGATGGGAATTATTCCCGGTTTTGAGGAAATCTGGCGAATTCTGGTCTATCTAATTATCAGTATTATTTATATCTCATTCTGGCTCGGGGTTGCGATTCTGTTTTCCATATTGTTCCGCAGCACTGCCACGTCCGCCTTGGCGGCATTGGCGGTCTGGATCTTCTTTTCGTTTTTTGTTACGATGGGAGCCAATATTTTGGCAAATACCTTGTCAAGCAATGCTTCCGACTCAGATCCAGAAGCTGTGATGAGACGCGCCAAAATTGTAAAAACTTTTGTGCTCACCTCACCCATGCAACTTTATACGGATGCGACCGCTACAATTATCGATCCTATGCGCAAATCCGCCCGATCGATTGTCGCCATGGGACCCATGGAAAGCCTCTCAATGTCGCGTTTTTCGGGTCCCCTGCCCCTGAGTCAAAGTATCCTGATTGTCATTCCGTACATTATTTCGCTGGTGGCCATCACCATTGTCTGCTTTGCCGTCTCGTATATCGTGTTCATGCGACAGGAGATACGCTCCTTATAAAATTCGAGAATTGAATTTTTTATGGGCGTAACTTCTCCGACTTTTTCAGGGATAGAACCAAGTAAATTCTATGATGCTAGACCACCCCTTGATCCAGCATTGCATCTACAACCTTGACAAAACCGGTTATATTGGCGCCGTTTAGATAGTTACCCGGCGTTTCGTATGCTTCGGCGGCATCCAGACACGTTTTGTGGATGCCATTCATAATTATTTTGAGTCGATTATCGACCTCATCCCCAAGCCAGTTCAGACGCATGCTGTTTTGCACCATTTCCAAGCCCGAAACAGCAACACCTCCGGCATTGGCGGCCTTGCCGGGTGCATACAGGAGCCTTTTATCCAAGAAGATATCAATGGCTTCCGATGTGCATGGCATATTGGCGCCTTCGCATACCAGCTTGACATTGCTGTTAATAAGATTGTAGGCATCCTTTTCGTTAATCTCATTCTGAGTGGCACATGGAAACACGCACGCGGCCCGATGACGCCATAACGGATTGTAATCCAACCTAGGATCGGCTGCCGTGTATGAAGCGCTGGGATATTTTTCAAGATACTCTTGAATTCGGCCCCGCCGGATATTTTTAAGTCGCTTTATATGCTCTAATTTGGTCTGGTCTATTCCCTCCGGGTCGAAAATATAGCCGGAAGAATCTGAAAGTGTAACTACCTTAGCACCGAGTTCGATTAGTTTCTCTGTCGTGTGCTGAGCCACATTTCCAGAGCCGGATACCAAACAAACCTGGCCGTCTAATCTCAAATTGCGGGTGGCCAGCATTTCGGCTGCAAAATAAACACAACCATAGCCGGCTGCCTGAGGACGAATTAGACTGCCGCCCCAGTTCAAACCTTTACCCGTCAATGCGCCGGTAAATTCATTGCTTAGTTTTTTATACATACCGAACAGATATCCGATCTCCCGGGCTCCCACCCCGATATCCCCGGTGGGGATATCGGTATTGGCACCAATATAGTGATAGAGTTCGCGCATAAAATTTTGACAAAAGCGCATCATTTCGTCATCTGATTTACCTTTGGGATCAAAATCAGAACCTCCTGCCCCGCCTCCCAGAGGCAGGGTTGTCAGCGCATTTTTAAACACTTGTTCGAATGCCAAAAACTTAAGAATACTCTGGTTAACGGATGGATGAAAGCGCAAACCACTTTTGTAAGGACCGATAGAGCTATTCATCTCCACGCAGAATCCGCGATTCACTATCACATTTCCCTGATCATCCAACCACGGAATCCTGAAAGTTACGATCCGTTCGGGTTCTACAATTCTTTCTAAAACTGCAGATTGACGGTAGTGTGGATTCTGATCCAAAACCGGTTTCACGCTGTCAATTACTTCTTTGACGGCCTGACGGAATTCAATTTCATTCGGATCTCTTGACTTTATGATTTCCAGAATATCTGCCATGTGTCCCCCAAGCATTAACGTCAACGGCTGATTAGGTCGAGCGTCTGTTCTCAAGAAAAAAGAAGGATAATCTCAAAGATATGAAGGCCCTTAAAACGGTGTGCTTTTTTGAATTCGTACCATACTCAGTTTTACAAGGCATTGTCAATACGTTCGGATAGAACAAGGTGCTATCATCTACGATTTTAATAACCATTTCAAAATGATGCAAACTCGCTGATGACAAATGGGGCATTAATATTATGCCACCATAATGTGAAGAAGATTTCACAAAATTAGAGGGATTAATTCATAAATTCTGACATTCCAAGGATATAAGCCGCCTTTAACCCACTGCAATTATATTATATATCTCCTATGGCCTAAATCCAGCACGATTATTGCAAGTCTCAATACAGCATAACCCAGTCGGGGGGGGATGATCTAACTAAAGGAGGACGATTAGGTTGAAAAAAATGTGTCTAGCTATGGTTATATGCTTGGTAGTGGTCCCGAGTGCGTTCTCATACACGATTATTTCAGATCCGAATGTGTTCTACTCTTT
>JASFJP010000045.1:0-14026 GCA_050121225.1 Desulfobacterales bacterium | reverse complement strand
AACACGCCGAATTTCATACAGTGGCGTAAATCCTGGTCCTGCGCGGATTTACGGCGATTCGTGTATTTACGTAACGAAAACCCGGGCCTAGCACTAAGCGGTATAAATCTTTTTCGATTCGTCTTGCAGAAACTGAAGATCCTTTTGTCGCAGAAGACCTTATTGGCTTTTGAAATTGATGGCTGGACGCTCGCGTTCGGGTGTCCTATCCGGTAAATGAAAGCTCTATATTCAGCGAATGAAGTCGATTCGAATTACAGATTTCTCAAACCTATTTGCATCGACCTCTGAATTTTTTCGCCTGAGATATCAATTACAAACCTGGATAATATGGCATCGGTTTGGGAAGGAACATCGTCTGTTTCTTCTCGATTTTGGTGAGCAGACAGATTATGTATTGGTTATTCAAGTCTGCAATGAACCGAGGGGCTTCTGGAACTATGTATGGAGGCACGCTATCCCCAATTTTTACACGGCTGGAATTTTGTATATTTGTAAAAATTATTCACAATCTGAAAAGTGTTGTGATATACGTTTTATGATAGGGGCGGAAAGGGGCGCCCCTCTCGACCCCTATCATCTCCAACATATCAGTACTTTTATAAGCAACTATAATCATTCCTATTTTTTACTTAAATCCATTTTTAAAAATCCGGAGTAAAAATAATATTGCTTTTTTCAATCCGAAGTAATATATTTGCATCATTTCAAAAAGTACTTATATATTTTATAACTATCTGTTATATAATATAATAATATAATTTATTGAAAAATTATACTAAAATAATAAAGTTGCATGATAGCATTACGCCAGGACAAACTAAATGTGGAAGGGGGAGAAAAATGCAACGGTTGATTAAGTTGGTTTCGATTATTTTTGTTTTATTATATTTAGTTACGGGCAACAGTTTCGCAGCTGACAAGCTCCCTGTATTTGTGACCATCGCACCACAAAAATATTTTGTGCAACAAATTAGCAAAGATTTGGTTGATGTTCAGGTTATGGTTCATCCCGGAGCCGATCCACATACGTATGAACCCAAACCACAGCAGATGGTTGCCATTACCAAGGCTAAATTATATTTCGCGGTTGGGATCGAGTTTGAAAAGGCAAACCTAAGCAAAATAATTGCAACCAACCCCGATCTCAAGATAATCCATACGGACCACGGTATCGAAAAGCTTGCCATGGAGGCGCACCATCATCATGATGACCACGCAGAGGAACACCACGATACCGAACATGATCATGAAAAGGGTGAACACCACGGGAAAGGGGAGCAAGAGCACCATGGGGAAGCAGAGCATGATAAAGATCACCACGAACATGCCGGTCTTGACCCACATATCTGGCTGTCGCCACCGCTGGTAAAGATCCAGGCCCGTACCATTCTGGCCGCGCTGCAGGAGGCGGACCCTCAGCATCGGAGCGTCTATGAAGCTAACTTCAAGGCATTTACAGTGCGGATCGACCAATTGGACGCCGATTTAAAGAAGACCTTCACAGGAAAAACGGGCTTACAGTTTATGGTGCTCCATCCGTCCTGGGGATATTTTGCGCATGCCTATGGGCTCAAACAGGTGCCCATCGAGATTGAAGGCAAGGAACCCAAACCGGCTCAGTTGAAAGAGCTGATCCAGCATGCAAGGGAAAACGGGATCACGGTGGTTTTCGTTCAACCCCAGTTTTCATCCCAAAGTGCGGAAGTCGTGGCCCGGGAGATCGGCGGACAGGTGGCCTTTGTCGATCCTTTAGCTGAAGACTGGATGGCCAATTTGCGTCAGGTGGCGGACAAATTTCAGGCAGCGTTGAAATAGACAGGTGAGCGTCCCATGACAATTGTCGAAATTAAAAATCTTGATTTTGCCTATAACGGAGAAACCGTACTTGACGATGTGAACCTAACCGTCCGTCAGAAGGACTTTGTGGCCATTATCGGCCCCAATGCCGGCGGCAAGACCACCCTGTTGAAACTGGTATTGGGCCTGTTGACACCAGTGAAGGGGACTGTTCGCGTTGATGGGAAATCTCCCCAAGAGGCTTCGCCGTGCATCGGCTACGTGCCGCAGGATGTTCACACGAACCGCAGCTTTCCAATCACGGCTATCGACGTTGTGTTAATGGGAAAACTCGATCCGAAAAAGCGCTTGTCCCGGCGATCTGTAGCCAACCGCAGCGATGCCCTGGCAGCCCTTGAGCGTATGGAAATGGCAACCTATGCCGACAGGAAAATCGGCCTGCTTTCCGGAGGCCAACGTCAACGGGTGTTCATCGCTCGGGCACTGGTGGCCAGGCCCAAGCTTCTTTTACTGGATGAACCCACCGCCAGCATCGACACCAAGGGCCAGGCGGATTTTTACCGGCTCCTCAGAGAACTCAACAAAGACATTACTGTTTTATTGGTTAGCCACGACCTGTTCGTGATATCCCGCTATGTGAAATCGGTAGCCTGTGTAAACAAAAAGCTGCATTATCATGACCAGGCCGAAATCACCGGCGACATGCTGGAAACCATGTATCCCTGTACGGTGGAGGAGGTTTGTCCTGTGGAATTGGTGGCCCACGGTCTGCCCCACCGGGTGTTGATGGACCATGAGAAGAAAATCCCATGATTGAAGCTTTTCAATTTGAATTCATGCGCAACGCCCTGGCTGCCGGATTGTTGGCCAGCGTCATTTGTGGTATCATGGGCACCCTCGTGGTGGTCAACCGCATTGTCTTTCTTTCCGGCGGCATCGCCCATGCCGCATACGGTGGCATCGGGCTGGCGTTTTATTTCAACTGGCCCTATTTGCCGGGCACCATCGGCTTTTCTCTGTTCGCCGCCATGGTGATGGCGGCCATCAGCCATACCGTCAAGCACCGCGCCGATACGATCATCGGGGTCATATGGGCGCTCGGAATGGCATTTGGCATAATTTTGATAGACATGACGCCTGGTTATAACGTGGATCTAATGAGCTATCTGTTCGGCAGTATTCTTACCGTTCCCAGGTCGGATCTAATTATTATGACCATTGTCGGCGTGATAATGACGATTTTGGTCGTTTATTACTACCAGGACCTCTTGTCCATGTCCTATGATGAGGAATTCGCCCGAATCAGGGGCGTTCCGGTCAAGAAGCTCTATTTCGGCCTGATCGGCATGCTGGCCGTCGCCATTGTTCTTGTAATACAGGTCGTCGGCCTTATTCTCGTCATTGCTCTTTTGACGATCCCTCCGTTCATTGTCGAAAAATACGCCAACTCCTTGGTTCAAATGATGGTGGCGTCAAGTTTACTTGGTGCCGTGTTTACCGTTACCGGCCTCTGGTTTTCGTATCGGTACAATCTCACATCAGGTGCTTCGATTATCATGGTTTCCGGTATCGTCTTCCTGATTTCTTTAGTGGTGGACAAGATACGCGTAGCTGCCCAAAAATGAAGAAAAAGGACCTGCGGCCATAAATAAGGATAAGTCATGTGCCATCAATGCAATTATGAAGAATTGTTGTCAGGAGCAAATTTAGAGGCGACACCTAATCGAGTGCGCGTTCTGGAAGTCGTAGGAAATAACAGATTTCCCCTTTCCGCAAGCGACATCTATAAAATCCTGGAGCGGAGCAGCACGATTAATCGGGTGACCGTCTACCGCATTCTTGACCTGTTGGTGGAGCACGATGTTGTTGAACGCATCAGCACGGGTGGAAGGGCATTTTATTACGGCCTGGCCCCAAATGATCACCACAAACCCCACCCTCACTTTTATTGTAAAAACTGCGGACAGATGGATTGTTTAAATCCGGAGAGTTTAGTTGTTGACACCGAACCTTTGTGGAAGACTTACCCCGGCAGAATTGACAAAGTGGAAGTCCGTATTGACGGAATCTGTAAAAATTGCGAAAAACGTCGGACGAAATAAAAAGCCTTGTTAAGGGCAATCAATCACCCCAAAATAACAACCACAGGAGGTTTCCTCATGGCAAATTGTTGTGACATGAAAGAAGGTGAGTTGTATCATTGCAATACCTGCGGACTTGAATTGGAGGTAAAAAAAGCCTGCTCCTGCAGTACCGGATCGGAGGACGCCTGTAGCGTTCCCCTGATGTGCTGCAGCAAGGAGATGAAGAAAAAAAGTATGTAAGTAAGGCCCAAGATACTCGATGCACAACGAAGGCGTGTTCACTTTTGTATCGTGATGCATGCCTTCATTGCATCTGGCATTAGCCTGGCTCGGTGTAAGACAAAATCCACCACTGTTTATCAACCCATCAGTTTCAGAATAAGGATGGCGTCAGAAAAGCGATTGAAAAACTAGAAGACGGCTCAAAACTTTTCGTACTGTCCCCTGAAGCACAATGCCAGCTTTCAAAATCCTCGGTGAAAACGGATATCGAACACGATGCCGGCCATGATGCGGATGCCGACCACGAACACGAAAAAGATGCACATCACGGAAAAGGCAAAGACAACTATCAAGAGCATCATGAAGAGAACGAAGACGAGCACGCCCGCCATAGCGAATTCCATTCGGAATACCGGTTCGTTTGCAAGAATCCCGGGAAGCTGTCGCAGATGGATGTGATGTTGTTCCAATTTTTTCCGGGTATCGAACACATCGAAGTACAGCTCCTAACCGAGACGAAACAATCCGCTCAGGAACTGACCGCCCAAAGCCACAGGATTAAATTTTAAATCTTCGTTTCTCCTGTATAGAACGGGATTATTCGGAAGGTTGATGGCAGAACTACTCTGTTCATCCATGGCCATCGAGATAACAGGAATGCGCTTCTCATGGGGCGGCAGCCGCGATCCAGTTTTGAGCATAGAGAAATTGCGGATCCGATCAGGAGAGCGTGTCTTCATCGAAGGGCCAAGCGGAAGTGGAAAGAGTGCGCTGTTGAGAGTGGGTACGGCAAGGGATGTACCCTGAGGTTACCTCTCACTCAACGGTAGGTTCAGTTGTAAGAATCAGAATTTGATCTCACAGACAATGTCTCAAATCAGAACTATTCCAAATTAAAGGCTTTGATATTCTTATCTAAGTTTTTGAACTTCCAAAAAACTTACGATATTCATAATATGTCTAAGGTGACGATTCCGCCGTTTTTGTTCTGATCCATGAGTTAATATTAGACTACGCATCTCACACTTTGCCTGAATTTTAGATGTCGGCTGTTCTATACACAGTCGCTGATTTTTGCATAAATCTTCTGCTAATCTTACATATTTTCAAACGTCAAGATTACCGATTTCTCCAAACTTTGAGAGACTCCTGACAAGTTGTTATATCCTTCTGTCAATCGAAGTTTTACTCGCCCTCGAATTCTATCAAATCAATTATAATTCAGGGCAGATTAGACGAAATGAAGGTCAATCTTTTTCGGAACAGGATAACAATTCTGAATATCACCGTTTGACATGGTTGGTCCGGTTAGCTTACTTGTGAGCTCCCGTTCCGGTGATCTTATTGGCGGTGATCATATAATCCGCCAGCATTTCAGATAATAACTGTACTTCTTTCACAATTGTTTCAAAATCCAAAAGTGTAAATTGATAATCCAATTTTAGAACCTTGCCGTTGGCAATGACGGTTTTAACTTCACTTCCATCAGATGCCCAGATCAAATTCTCAACTACATTGTCCAATCGGGTAGGTACCAGATTCGGACGGGTCAAATCTATCAGCACCATATCAGCATCTTTGCTTTTTTCCAAAGAACCCGTATTCAACCGTAAAAATTCAGCAGGTTCAACTGTTATCTTCCGCAACAAATCATCACTCGTCAAAAACGACGCATCTTGATGCAATGCTTTTTGATACTGGGCTGCAGTTTTGGCGGCTAAAAGAATATCCTGATTATCGGCACTACCCGAACCGTCGGTTGAAATGACAAATGGGATCCCGATTTCGGTCATCTTTTTTAGGGGGGGCATGCCGGAGCCCAGAATGGTATTGGCAAGCGGATTATGCACAACCTTTGCACCGGTTTCTTTTATAATGGATAGGTCTTTGTCGGTGTTGTTTACCTGATGCGCCAGAATTGTCTCGCTATCCAAAAAGCCGATACTGTTAGCATATTCAATAGGGGTCATGCCATACGTCTCTTTAAACCAGGCGGTTGTTTTCGGCTCTTCCGAACTGTGGATATGGATTAAAGTTCCTTTATCCTTACTCCATCTTTTGAGCGCTGTTAATAGTTCGGGGCCATTTGAAAAAAACTGATCGGGGCCTGGTATGATCCAGGTTCTTTCAATACCTGCGAATTTTTTGTGATAATCATTTAGCCTGTCAACCGCCAGGTGATGAGGGATATCAAGAATCCTGTCATCATAGTGTCGGTCCTGACTTCCAACGGCAACGATCATTTTGGTATAGGCTTGCGCGTTGGCCTCTACAATATCTTCTACCCTGTATTTATTAAAATTGCAGTGATGAACCAAGGAAGAGGTAATGCCGTAATATATGTCATCGACTCTTGCTTTCAAATAGGTCACAAGGTTGGGTGATTTGCCGAATCTATTAGCGAGGTCTTCTCTTTTCTCATCAAGAAATCCTGTAAAAAGATTAACGGCTCCATCCAACCAGGCGGTTAAGGGGCAATCTTTCGCAATCCCGATTAAGGGGGATTCGTGGTCATGACCGTGAGCTTTAACAAAACCCGGTAAAAGACAGGTCTCATTACAGGCGATGTCATCAACCGTAAAATCGCCCTGCTTTTCAGATCCAACCACAAATAAATCATTCCCGAAATTTCTTATAATCTGATCGCCTTTTTCTTTAGTATATTCACCTGCCGCTGTTATTTTCTCTTCTTCGGTGAGTACATACCCGTCGCGAATTCTTTCTGATAAGCCCAGTTTGCGCGACATGGGAACCATAAATTTACTTCTGATCAGGATATGTTTTTTTGAATTCATAAATTAATTTGCTCCTCGTCTACAGCTATTTCCTGACTAATATAAAACCTTATCAGGCTTGGCATCCCATTCCTCCAACAACCCAAGACAGCTGACCCGATCGACGTTTTTAGTCTCCATCTGAACCACCCGGGCCTTACCACTCAAGATATCGTAGATTAAACTGTCGTCGAAGCCGATGGCCGCCACGTCGTCCCGGGTCGTGCCAAAATAGAGTCTTTTTAATCTTGACCAGTGGATGGCGGAAAAACACATCGGGCACGGTTCTGAGGTGGAATAGATCTCACAGTCTGAGAGATCGTAGCTTTTAAGGAGCGCGCAAGCCTTCCTTATCGCAAGGATTTCGGCATGTGCGGTGGGATCGTTTGTTTTCAACACTTCGTTATGCCCTTTTGCGATCAGTACGCCCTCCTTTGCAATGATGGCGCCAAAGGGGCCACCATCGTCGTGGTTGAATCCTCTTCTTGCCTCTTCAATTGCCACTTTCATCAATTGGTTCATGAGATACGACCCCCCCTTTTTTAATAAATAATCCTAATTTCCTTTAAATTCCAATTCTCCAATTTCCGGATCTTTTTCAAATTTGGCAAGCCAGGCTGCGACGAACAACGCAGTCATCATCACATACCCCCAAAAGATGGTTGTAAAATGCAATCCCAAATTTGGTGCATGCACAATCCCAATCAAGGTTAAGAACGCAGCCGTGCCGGAAAATGTCGCCGCTTTTTTAAAATTAAGGTCAATAAGCATGGCCAAAATTGCCCCCCATAAGAGGCCGGTGATAATCGCACCCTGAGACAATGCGCTTTGCCCAATCCAGGCAATACCCTGTTGTGTGCAACTCTCCGCAAATTCTGAAGACCCTACATTCATCTCGGCGTTAGCTATGGATACCGCCGATCTGATCTTTGTGGACAATATATTGGACATATGTGGGATTATCGCCACCGCCACTGCCAATGAATGCTTGGCCGGTGAGGCCGAGAAGGCCTGGGCCGTTATGACTAAACCGACGAAAACGAGCATGGGCGCTACGGCGGCCTCGGGGATCAAATTATATAGGAAATGGACAAATCCGAAAATTGCCCCTAAAAATAAAACAATTCCGACTCCCAACGCATACCCGCAACGACCTTTTAGACGTTTATAGGCCGGATGCCCGATATAAACGGTCGTGGGAAAAGCACTGCCGAAAAACGTTCCCACCATGGTTCCCACACCATCCATGATCTGACAGGTACGAACTGGATATTTATCCCCGGCCGCTTCGGCCGATTCGACATTGTTCATGGTTTCAATAAAATTATATATCTCTATCGGCAATACGGCCGCCAGAACCGCTGGATAAGCAAACATCAGTTTGATACCGCTAATTAAATCTCCCAGCACGGGAATCGGCGCATGAAAGGCTACCCCGGAAAAATCTATTTTGGAAGCACCGGCAAAAAAACCGACAACCGTTCCGACAATAATGGCAATTAAACCTGCGGGCAGTCGGAAAGGCATCTTGATTCCGGCCACCAGCCCGGCCAGAACAATCATTAAAGAGGCAAACCCGACCAACGGATTTTCAAATATCTTCGCTAACGGAACCGTCGCTATCCAGACAATAGCGATCCCGGCCAAAGTTCCCAGCATTCCGGCCCGCGGCGTCACCCTTTTTAACCAGGGACCGATAATGCTTCCCAACATTTCGATGATGCCGCCGATAAATGCGGCCGCCATACCGACCTGCCAGGCAATAATCGAAGCCTCCGCATTGCCCGCTGCCTTGAGGTTCCAATACACCGGCCCGATAATACCAAATAAATACACAAACATGACCGGTGTACTGATGCCGTAGGGCAAGGCGGTCACATCGTTACGCTGCTCTCTTTTGGCCAGCCTCCTGGCCAGGTAGACGTAAAAGGATAATCCTACCAGCAGAGATACTCCCAATCCCGGCAGGATGCGACCGAAAACGATCCGTTCCGGCATATTGAACACGAATAGACATATACCGGACAATATGACGATATTAGCCAAGTTGTCGGCAAATAACGCCCAGAAAGCCGTCAAATCCCTGCGATAGAAAAGCGGGTAGTGCAATTCTTTCTCCATGTTTCCCCTCCTTTTTGGTAATGGTAAGCGTTAAAAGGTTCAGAGTTCACCGTTTAGGTTTACCTATCTTTCGTTGATCTTGCTCGCTTGGTCCTCTTTGTCAAGCCATTGACCTTGCAAGTTAGACCCCGGGCTAATAGTTAAGCCTCGATATCCTCAAATCGATCTATTCTCACGCATTCCCCCTCCCGCCGTGACGTGATACTGGCGCGGCAGCTCACAGAACTCATGAATCAAGAGGTCAGATTTGGCGTGAGCTCTGAACCTCCGAACCATGAACCCGTGAACGGTTACTTTAAATCTTACCCAGGGCTTTGAGAATTTTCTCCGGTGTAAAGGGCCATTTTCTAATCCAAATACCGATGGCGTCGTGGATAGCGATGGCAATCGCCGGAGCGGCGCCGTTTGAACTGATTTCTCCAACTGACTTACCGCCGAAAGGTCCGAAAGGATCTTCGGTAAAAACCAGCTCGGCCTGAAAATCTTGCGGTAGATCATTGATCATCGGTACTTTATAATCCATCAGGTTGGCATTTAAGCACCTGCCGGTCTCATCTAAAATCATTTCTTCGTATAATGAATGCCCAATTGCTTTTAGTACACCGCCGTATATCTGGCCCAGGGCCAATTCTGGGTTTATGGGGGTGCCACAATCCTGCAAAGCATAATATTTCTGAATCTTAACTTCCCCTGTACGAGAATTGACGGCCACCTGACAGAAATGGGCACCATATGGAAACGCTGAATCATCTGTTGTAAAACTGGCCGATGCGACGAGCTGGCCCCCACCGGTACCTTTCTCTGAAGAAGTTTCAATCTTCTGATAAGTGATTGAACCCTTTTTACCTTTTACGATTCCAGGATATACGATTTGCAAATCCTGTTTATCTTCTTTCAACATTTCAGCCGCAACTTCAAGGATCTTTTCTTTCATGAGTTTGGCTGCTTCCAGTGCGGCATTACCGGAAAAAAAGGTGCCGCTGGAAGCATAAGCGCCGGTATCGAATGGCGTCGCATCGGTATCACCCGAAATAATTGCAATGTTGCTCATATCCGTGCACAGACATTCAGCCGCTACTTTTACCGCAACCGTATCCAACCCGGTACCCAAATCAGCGCCGCCGCTAAGTAATGTAAATGTTCCGTCACCAAGCATCCTGAGCACGGCGCTGGCCGAATCAAGACCCGGCAACCCCGAACCCTGCTGCACGATCACCACTCCCTGGCCGATTTGTATATCAGGATCATCACTTTCTTCCTTGCGGCCCCAGTTTATCAACTCCGCGCCTTTTTTTAATGCCGGTCCCAAACCGCAGCTGGCAACGCGCTCCGGTTTACCTTCCCGGCCTTCCCCAAGACACTTGAGAATTTCTAGCATGACGCCTTCACGAACCCTGTTTTTTTCGATCAACTCCAATTGATCGATTCCCAGTTTGGCGGCCAGTTCCGCCATCGCGGTCTGGAGGGCATAGGAGCCTTGCGGTGCGCCGTATCCCTGGTATGCGCCTGCCGGCGGTATATTCGTATAATACGATTTCACATCGAATTCGACATTGTTGCATAAAAATAACGGCATGGATTTTGAGACGGCATTTACGGGAACAGTTAAACAATGGTTGCCATACGGCCCGGTATTGGCTTTTACGTCCATATGAATGGCCGTTAGTCGGCCACTTTTCTTGGCGCCTAATTTTACCTTTATCTTGATCGGATGCCGGCTGCTCGAAGCGATGAAATCTTCTTCACGCGTGTAGCGGAATAATATCGAGCGGCCGGTGGTCCATGTCAGATAAGCCGCGACTTCCTCCAAAAGCACGTCCTGTTTGGAGCCAAATCCGCCGCCCACGCGTTCTTTAATGACTCTGATTTTGTTTTCATTGATTTCAAGGGCACGCGCGACGGTTCTTCTGACACACCAGGGTGTCTGTGTCGACGCATGGATAATCAGCCTGTCTCCATCCATTCTGGTGTAAACGACATGCGGTTCCAGCGGTGTGCAGTGAACCTGAGCTGTTTCATATTCACTTTCCAGAATGACGTCGGCCTCCTCAAATCCTTTGTGAATGTCACCGATGCCGCCCTTCGCACTCGCGGCTAAATTTTTGCGCGGGTCCGCTCCTATAGGGAACCGGTAAATTATTTTTCCCTCACGTGGATCTACATTTGAATTATCAAGGTCTGCAGGAGCGCCGTGAATGTATTCTATATCGGCGTTGCGGACAATCGGTGCGCCTGGCGCCATGGCCTCATCGATGGTTAACACCGGTTTCAATATGTCATATTCAACTTTGATCTTCTTAGCAGCCTCTTCAGCGATCTCAGGCGATTCGGCCACAACGGCCGCGACTCTATCCCCTACATGTAAAACCTTACGGCCCATTAATCTTCTGTCATACGGAGAAGGTTCAGGAAATCCCTGGCCGGCTTGGGTGTAATAAATCTCCGGGCAGTTCTTATGGGTTAAAATGTAAACCACCCCCGGTACTTTCTCGGCTTGCGAAGCGTCGATATTGCGGATATACGCATGGGCATGAGGGCTCCTTAACATTTTCAGATAACACGAACCGGGTTCAACCATATCCTCCACAAACGCCTTCTCGCCGCGCGCCAGTTTGGGGCCGTCTACTTTAAGCTGGGCTTTCCCGACGACGCGCAAATCCTCCCTAAAATCAGGCGCTACACGTTGCCTAAATCCCGGATCGTTCAAACGTTTTTTGGCAATTTCTACGGCCGTAAAAATCTGTTCATAACCGGTACAGCGGCAAAGGTTCCCGGATAGGGCATCTTGCACTTGCCTGCGGGTGGGATTTGCTGCACGCTTCAGCAACTCCTCTATCGCCAATTCCATAGCAGGGGTACAATAACCGCACTGGACGATTCCCGCATCAACCATGGCCGACTGAACCGGCGAGAGAACCCTGTTGGTTGCCATTGAATCGACGGTGATGATTTCTTTGCCGTCAATTTGCGGTGCCACCAATAAACAGGAGTTGACCAGCTTACCGTTAAGGATTACTGCGCACGCACCGCAGACACCCTGAGCGTCACAACCGTTTCGCAGGGAGACTATTCCTTCACGAGCCAGCAGGTGTCTCACATTCTCACCAGGCTCCGTGTGTATCGTTCTTGGCACACCATTTAAGGTTACGTGTATTTTCATGATGAATTTCGCTCCCCTCTGTCAAAATCCGGATAAACCGGAAATAACAAATTACAATCACCAAATTACAAATAAATTTTAAATTACAAAATCCAAATCTCAAATAAGATCAAACACCAGTTGTTTTGAATTTAGGTCATTGTGATTTGTTATTTTGAAATTTTTTATTGCTGGCACCTGACACTCGACACCTTCAGTTTCTTACAACACGTTGTCAGAAAAACCCCTTAAGCGCCTAAGCGTTGTGAAAACAGTCACTTATCAAAATACCCGCCATGTACTTTTTAAATGCAACCCCGCCGCGTATATCCGTAACCGGGGCGACGATATTTTTTACCGTATCTTCAATTTCCGCGGGAGCAAGCAGCTTGTTTCCTTCTAATTTGTTTTCCAACTCAGTCAAGCGTACCACATGTTTACCTACCCCGCCGACGGCTACCCTGACGTTGGATAATTTTTCATTCTGACTATTAAACGTGACCGCTGCCGTAATAATCGAAATATCATTGGCCGTACGCGAAAATTTCCGTAGGCTATAGGTTTTCGTTAAATTCTCAGATGAAATTATAATACCTTCAATAAGACGGGTCATTTCCTGGGTAACATATTCATAGACGGGCACAGGCGCGGCTGCGCCGCCGATCTTCAATTCGGCATCCAGTGCAATAAGGATCGGTGTTAAATTGGAAGTGGAATTATTAGAGGCAATATTACCGCCGACGGTGGCAATATTTCTGATATTGCGGTTGACAAAATGCTGTGCGGCGGTCGTAAGCTGGTCCGGGATTTTCTGCGAGTCAATTAATTCCTGGATAGTCACACCGGCGCCGATCGAAAGTTCGCTATGAGTCTTTAAAATCTGATTTAACTTCAACTGTTCGATACCAATAACCTTTTCAATTTCATAGGTTGAATCCCGACAGTTCACGTCCGTGCCGCCGGCAATAAATACGGCTTCATCTTTATATTTTTTTTTCAGTTCTAATGCTTCATCGATTGTTCGCGGTTTAAAAAATTCCTGAATCATCCGTCTTTCCCCTTTCCTGCAACGTAACCGTTCACAGGTTCAAAGTTCACCGTTCTGGGTTTCCTTGGTTGATATTTCCGGTGAATCCTGAACCTCTGAACCCCTGAACGGCTGCAACTTATCTTTAGGTCTTGGCAAAAATGCATTCAGGAGAAGTGCAGTAATCCCACCGGTGGTTACGGCTGATCCGAAAATCTGCTGGATGGCCTTAGGCGCCTTGCTGAGAAACTCCGGGACATAGGCCACTCCGAATCCCAGGCCGAAAGCAACCGCCATAATAAGCATATCTCGTCTACCTATCTCACTGGAAGCGATGATCCGTATACCTGCTGCGCCGACCGTCCCGAACATGACGATGGTCGCCCCCCCGAGCACGGGGCTCGGTAAGGAACGGAAGAACGCTCCGATGACCGGAAACAAGCCCAGTAGAACCAGGAATCCGGCGAGATACATGCCCACATATCGGCTGGCAATGCCGGTAAGCTGGATGACGCCGTTGTTCTGACTAAACGTTGTATTGGGGAACGTATTGAACATGGCGGCGATAGCGGAATTCACACCGTCGCCCAAGACGCCGCCCTTGATCCTCTTGATGTATAAGTTCCCTACGATAGGTTGGCCGGATACCATCGATGTGGCCGTAAGATCTCCCGTCGATTCGATTGTTGTGATGAGATAGATAAAGGCAACCGGGATGAAGGCGGCCAGATTAAAGCTGAAACCATATTTGAACGGAATGGGGATACTAATAAAGGGCAAGCCCTTCAATGCAGCAAAATCGACCAAACCCATAAACGCGGCCACAATGTATCCCACTATCAATCCTATCACGATGGAG
>JASFJP010000044.1:0-14092 GCA_050121225.1 Desulfobacterales bacterium | reverse complement strand
CGTTTATGGATATCGTTGTATTCATTTTTCTAATTTTTGGCTATCTAGCTTTAGGCGTGATTCTCATTATCGGTTTTTCTTTAGTAGTTGAAGTCAAGAAAACAAGAAAGCAAATTGTCAAATTTATTGAATTAATGAATCAGATGAATACAACGCTAGTACACCATACCTCTAAATTTGAAATTTTGGACCGGCAGCTGAGAATAATTGGCTCGAAACTGGTACCGGAAAAATACCGCAGTAAAAGCGAATCGTCTTAGAGCGTGGCCGGACCGAAGCCATTTTTGGGTGTAGAAACGCGATTGACGTTTCTTCATATTGTCGGAAGTCGGCGCTAATCCGAAAGCATAAACCTGCAAATTTGAGATGCCTTGTGGCCCCTGCCAATTTAATTTGGCAGGGGTTTTGTGTTTATTACCATTTTGTGATCACAGATATTCATCGGCAACAGCATAACAACCCGTGGTTGCTTATCATAACCGGAAGAGCGGGATTATGGCTGTTGAATGGGGCGTTGATGGTCGGGCGATTATAGCCGCAAAAATAACTATATATATGTTTGTAATTGTATAAAGATATATGTATTTATAATATAATTGTAAAATCATATAATATTTTAATTGCAAACTTATATATATATGATATGGTTTGAGTATGAAACGCAGGCAATTCACAACCACCCTTCGAGAAGACTATCTGAAGAAGATCAAAATTCTTGCAATCGAGGAGGATAAAAAGGTAAACGACTTACTCGAAGAAGCAATTATATGGCTGCTCAAGAAGTATAAAAGGATCGCACATGATTAGAAGTGGTTTCAAACACTCAGATTAGGTTCTAAGGTAACATTGACAATGATGTTTTAGGAATCAGACTCTCACTTTACTTCAAGGACGTTTTAAAATGGACAATCGAAAAACATGTTATCTTAAATCCAAACAACAATACCTCCATTTAATTTACAAAATAACCCAGCGCCTCATTGCGGGTAGCGACCCATCCGAGGAACTGATCAAGGCGGCCAGGGAATTAGGTCGACGGGTGGATATTCCGGAAGATGAATTGAAGAATCTGGGCCTCATCAGCCTTCATTGCGCAAACAATCATTGATTTGTTATGATCTTTTGAATACCCCATGCGCTTGCGGTGGGGAGCTTCAATGCGCGAGCCGATCAGAGCCCCAATGAATTGAGTTGGCATCCGACGATAGGGCCAGTTCGCACCAGGGTCATTTTTTTTGTTGACACCGCACCCAGATTTTTTTATCTAAATTTTAATTTCCTGCTAATCTTTTACTAACGGATGGCCCCTCCATGTTGGTTTTACCATCCCTTAAAGCAGCTGGCGGTATTCTTTTCGGGACAATCATCTCGGCGCTTATTTGGTTTGGGATATATGCGTTAATCAAGTTTCTGATCTAGTGCAGTCAATTCCCTTTTACTGCAAGGCGCTCCATTATTTGTCACACTTACAGCACGCACGTTTGAGAACTATCCGGCCACCCTTATATAAAACATAAAAGTTGACACACCTTTCTTGTGAACTCTGCACCCATCGTGTATTCTTTTGCATACGTAGATTGAAATAATGTTCACACCTTCTGAATTCATTATTTTTGGCTAAATCTATAATAACCTGATATTAATATTAATTCAAAATTTTTAGCCAATGGCCTGATTTTTGCTAAAAATTGTAGCGTATGGAAAATATCAAATTTTACATCTTCACCGCATCTTATTCTCTCTGGTCGCTCGTTCCTCGCGTTGTTTTCCATGTTCTGGGAAATTTATCTTTAAGACGAACCTGCTGCATTTTTGGAGGTTAAAAATGGAAAACGTTATTATGTTATCGACATCAGCACTTTTTTTTCTTCTTTGGGTAGTTTGTAATTTAATCGTCAGCTGAACAATTTCCTCATCTCCTGATCGCGTGTTACTCGTCTGGTTGATTGGCGGGCATCTAAAACAGGTATGTCCGAAAAGGAACTCATAATTTTCTCGGATGGTTTTGATTTGGCATATCATTTGAACGACCATACCGTATATGGGTTGAAACCCAACCTCTCCACGATCCTTTTCAATTCCGCACCTTACAACTCAACGAATTACTTCCAGCCGCACTAAAATTTTTGGTGATTGTAAAAATCTATGCTATACACAATGAACCATACCGTGAGATGGATACTAAAAAGCACAGGAGAGGAGAGAGAACATTGGAGAATGTTAATGAAACACACAGAAAATCGATTGGATATATCCTTTGGCTTTTCGGATTTACCGGCTCGCATCGGTTTTATTTCGGAAAACCGATATCCGGCACCATTTACTTTTTTACCTTAGGACTGCTGTTTGTCGGCTGGATTATTGATATATTTCTGATCCCATCAATGGATCGGCAGGCAGGTTTGCGATTCAGTCCCGGAGATATCGATTACAACATCGCCTGGATTCTGCTGACATTTTTAGGCGTCTTCGGCCTCCACCGCATGTATATGGGCAAATGGATATCCGGTATCCTGTATTTCTTCACCCTTGGGTTTTTCGCCATAGGCATTATATATGATTTCTGGACGTTAAACGATCAGATTACGCTAATCAACCGCAAGAATCAGATTACGGTCTGATTAATTTCGTTTAACATCCAAGAAATTAGCAAGATGCTCCCAGTGTTTGAGCCAAATATCCCAATCGATGTCCGGCACTTCCGGGTAAATTTCGCCTCGAAAGGGTGTTTGTGCGAGGTACCATCTGGGAAACAAGTCAAAAATGAGGCACTGCATTTCGTAACTAAATTCACAGGCCGATTTAAGCGTAAAGACATAACTTACGATTTCTCTCAGATCAGTGCCGTAAGTTAAAAGTTCTGAAATCGGCTTTTTGAAAATACTTTCGACATAAGCGATGGCATAGTCATCTATAGGTTCTTCTGAATATTTTTCAAATCCCGAACCACTATGGTCTTCGGGAAACATGTTATCGAAACTGTCATCCATGTTATGTGTCCAATCTCAAGCATTCTAGAATATTATTTGAGCCAACCGTAACCATTAGAGGACCTTCTCGGCAGCTTCTTCGCTCCCCACCAACAAAATATTTGGATAAAGAGTCTATGGTTTGATTCTTTGATTAAATTGTTGTGTCTATAAAATCATTATAAGTAGAAAATTAGCCGCAGTCAATTTTGGGCAACTAGATACAGATAGCTTTAGGTGGATTTCTATTTTGAAAAACCTGCCTCGCATGCTCAGATTTGCTGCAAGCAACCAAAGCTGAGCGCTTTAGCACAAAAACGCGTCTACTAGATTCTCCACCTTGACAAGCTTTCATTTATTTTTAATTTCTGTTATTTACGACCGTGATGTCCCAGTTGATCGACAATTGTCAAATCGTACCTTAAACGTCATGTTGCAACTCGATTTGGCTTGGGTGGAAACCAGTTTATCTTTTTGCCGGTAAATCGACTGATGTCTTTTCAGATGACTAACCATAATAAATTCAAAGGGTTATTTCAAGGAAAACACAAAAGACCTATACTGAGCGACAGGTAATATCCACACTAACGAAGAAAAACACCTTGCTTAGCAACCATAATCGCTATGAGAAAAATTAAAATGCATACATCTTTTCAAAGATTGGCTGTCGTATTGGTCCTCGTGTTATTTGCGGTGTTTAGTCGCGGTGTATCTTTAGCGCAAGAAAAAAAGTCGGATCCTGCTGAATCAAGTGCCGTTGAAGGTCAACCAGAAAGCGTTGGCGGGCTCAGTTTGGAAGGTCTAAAGGCCAAACGCACTGAAGTAGAAACCTCAGAGGATCTTAAAGAAGCCGCTAAAAAAAATGCCCTGAGCTTGCTGGACAAGGCGATTCTCTTTGTCGAAGAAAAAACCGCCCTTGAAAAAAGCACTGAGGAAATTGTCCAGAGGGTTAAGGCCGCTCCCGAGCGCATCAAAGAAATAGAAGCGGAGTTAAATCAACCGCCTCCTGAAATGCAAACCATTGAAACCACTGCATCTCAGATGACGTGGGACCAAGTCAAACAGCACGTCATGAAGCTGGAAGCAGAATTGGCGGCGGCAACGGCGACCTTCAAACAATTGACCGATCAGGTGCAAGAATCCGTCAACCGGCCTGAACAATTGAGACAGGAAATCGCCCGTGCCAAAAAAAGACTGATTGAAATCGAACAGGAGCTGAAGTCGGCTCCCGCGCCCGATGAAGCGGAACTCCTGAAAGACGCTCGCGTGTTGGCGTTAGTGTCCGAACAAGAGAAATCCCAGGTGGAAATAAGGTCCTATGAGCAGCAACTGACTAGCCTTGATGCGCTCGTTGCGCTCAACACCGCGGAACGCGATCTTATGTCCCGCAATGTGGCCCAACTGCAAGCGCGGGCCTATGAGTGGCAAAATCATGTTCAACGGGCGCGCGAGTTAGCGGCCAGAAAGGAAGTCGTAGAAGCCAAGCAGGCCAAAAAATTGGCAGTCGGCTTGCCTCCCATTATTCAAGAACAATTAGATATTAATGTCAAAATGGGCAAACGGCTCAAAAAAGTGATTGACGGCGATGCGAAGCTCAGCGATGAGCTCCAAAATAAAGAAGCGCAATTAAAGCAAATTGACGAAGAATTTTCCCTGGCGCGGGAACGGGTCAAATTTCGATTCCGAACTGAGATTATCGGGCAGTACCTGCGTGAACAACGCCGATCACTGCCTAGTTTCATAGGCTACCGCCGCGATTCGGCTCAGCGCAAAGAGCTCATGGGAGCCATTCGCTCCAGACTGATCAAACTTGATCGCAGACGAATGAATTTAGCCGATTTGGATCTGGCAGCCGGTCAGATAATTGAAACGCTGGATCCGCTTCCGGAGGACGAAATCAATGCGCTCACCGCAGAACTTCGTAATTTGCTCAGCGCTCGACGAGAATTGGTCAAAAAATCACAGGATGCCTACCTGCGCTACCTCAAAACCATTGAAAGTCTCGAATTTATCGAACAGCAAATCGTAGCCAGGGCCGAAGAACAAGCGCGTTTTTTGGACGGGCATTTACTCTGGATTCGTAGCGCCAAGACGTTTGGTTTAAAAGACATTCAAAATCTCAAAAAAGCGTTGAATTGGATTCTCAGCCCTCAAAATTGGCTGATAGTTGTCCACAACTGGGTGTCGTCCGTAAAAAGCAACCCGCTCTGGTGGATACTCGGTTGGCTAATCGCTTTTGCAATGATTGGCAGTCGCAGATGGGCGCGACATGATCTTTCACGGATCGCTCGGGCAGTTTATTCGGTGAAAACGGATAGCTTTCTTTTAACCTTTCGAGGCTTGATACTCACCTGCCTTTTGGCATTTGGTTGGCCGTTGTTAATCGCTTTTACCGGGTGGCAGCTGGGTAAATTGCAGACCGCAGACGAATTCACCCTGACCGTCAGTAACGGCCTGCTTTACGCTGGTTATTCTTTTGCGATACTCGGCTTTATCCATAATTTGTGCCGCAGCGACGGCGTTGCCAAAGTTCATTTTAAGTGGCCCGAAAGCGTGCGCAGAACCCTGCGTCGCAATCTTTCGTGGTTTATTCCATTGGTCATCCCGCTGAACTTCGTGATCAATGCAATTGGTTTCAAGAATGATGCTATTTTCACCGATTCACTGGGGCGCTTGGTCTTTTTCACCTTCTCTGTCGCGAATGCCATATTTCTCGCCTATATATTGCGTTTTTCCGGTCCGATCATGGCCAACCTGATCCAAAGCCGTCGGGAAGGATGGCTGGTACGTTTGAAATTCATCTGGTATCCATTGGCGGTCGGATTCCCTTTGTTTTTAGGCCTGCTGGCCGGAACCGGATTCTATTATTCGGCTGTGGCCTTGGAAGAGAGAGTGTTCGAAACCATTCTTCTCGTACTCGGTTTGATTATTATCAATGGGCTTTTACTGCGGTGGCTTTTTATTACGCAGCGTCGTCTCGCATTCCAGGAGATTCAGCACAAACAGGAAGCCCAGAAAGCCCAAAATGAGCAAGCGTCCCAAGCAGATCAAGCCGAAAGCGACCCATTAGTCATTGAAGAACCTGAGATTCATTTGGCGGAAATTGCCGAGAAGAATCGTACGCTGCTACGCAATGTCATGTTTTTTTCGGCTTTGCTTGGATTATGGGTGATCTGGGATGAGGTGATGCCGGCCTTTGATTATTTTGGACGGGTTCAACTTTGGACCTACAGCAGCGAGGTGGACGGCGTCATCAAGATATTTCCGATTACCCTGGCCCACCTCTTATTGGCTGTTGCCATCACCATACTGACCATCGTCACCGCAAAAAATTTGCCGGGGTTGCTGGAAATAATCCTGCTCAAACGCTTGCCCATGGATCGCGGCTCGCGAAATGCAATAACGACAATATTCAGCTATGCGATTTTTGCTCTGGGAATCATCGTGGCCTTTAACGCCATCGGTTTAAAATGGTCCAGTCTGCAGTGGTTGGTTGCCGCCTTAGGGGTCGGCATCGGATTTGGGCTGCAAGAAATCGTGGCCAATTTCATTTGCGGTTTGATTGTACTTTTTGAGCGACCCTACAGAGTCGGTGATACGGTGACCACTGGTGACGTGACCGGTACTGTTACCCGCATTCGAATCCGGGCCACCACCATTATGGATTGGGACCGCAAAGAACTCATTGTGCCCAACAAAGAATTCATCACCGGCCGATTGGTCAACTGGTCGCTTTCCGACAATATCGTTCGCATAAAAATCCCGGTCGGTATTGCCTATGGCTCCGATACCGAACTGGCCGAAAAACTGATGCTCAAAGCCGCTGATGAAAATTCCATCGTTCTCAAAAAACCTGAACCCCAGGCCATTTTTCTGGGATTTGGTGACAACAGCCTAAATTTCGAGATACGCGTATTTATCAATGGAATGGATGACTGGATACCGATGCTGCACAAATTGAACCAGGCTGTGGACCGGGAATTCAGAAAAGCCGGTGTCACAATTTCATTCCCCCAGCGCGATGTGCATCTCGACCAAATTGGACCCTTGGAGGTGCGGGTCGTGTCTGATCAGACCGATTCTAATCCAATGAAAACCTCGTATAATTTCAAAACAAGCAAAGGAGAAAAAAATGAATAGTAGAATTTTAAAAACCTAATTATTTCATACGCTTCACCAGGGCAGCGATCATTTCTGCAATATAAGGGCTGACACCTTTGAACGCGATGCCGGCACCAGTTCGAGAAGTTTGTGTGATTTCGCCTTTGACTTTAAGCGCTCGCTCGAAACCATCCAATCTAAATGTCATATAGATTTCCTCACCCGACACTAAGGGGCTTTGGGTTTCGATAAAAACGCCACCTTTGCTTATGTTCCTGATATGATTCGAATATACGCGATTATCCGATGCATAATTGACAGGGATGTTGCAGGTTTTGCGGACACCTTTCCGCTTATCACCGAATAGGAGAGCTTCCGCATGTCTCAGAAGGGATTGTTGCTGTTCTTCGTTTAACTTCACAACTATCTGAAATATTTTTGAAATAGTGACATTGTATGTTTTAATTGTTTTTCTCTGAGCGTTCATGACCGAGTGGAATAGGAGAATAAGAAATTTAATTAATTTACAAATTACAATATCGGATGATTTTGAATTAACTTTAACGGTTTTCATTGTGGTATAAGCACTTGACACCCCTCAGGCTTTCGTTCAAACTACACGTTTTAGAGTCGATGCGCTAGCTCAAATACTTAAACGGATGGTATGAAACAAGACGCAACCATGAACGGTTTCCTTTTACCTCGACCGGACATTCACCTTTATAAATTTTTTAAAATTGGCATCCTAACGCTTCTGATGACACAAACTTCTTATGCGATTGCGCTTGACGGGTTACGTTCAAAGCTGCCTCAAAGAATTGGAGACTGGTCGGCAGCAGCGCAAGATCGTATTTTCGACGCGACAACAATTTTCAGTTATATCAACGGTGGCGCTGAAGTTTACAAAGCCTACAATATGAAGCAGTGTTTTTCGCGTCGTTATGCGACCTCCAACGGCCCGGCAATCATATTGGACATTTTTGACATGGGATCATCTAAAGACGCCTTCGGCGTATTTACGCATGATACGGACGGCGACGGGATTGATATTGGTCAAGATGGTCGATTTCGGCCGGGATGGCTGAGTTTTTGGAAGAATCGGTTTTTTGTCTCCATTTATATGGAAGAAGAAAATGAGGCCGCCGAAAAAGCGGTGATTGACCTGGGCAAACAAATCGACGCTATTATCGTCAAAGAGGGTACGAAACCCAGAATTCTATTAAAGCTTCCCGTGGAAGGTCTGAAGGCCGGCAGCATTCGCTACCTGCATCACCCGGTTGTTCTCAATTACCATTATTATCTATCAGACGAAAATATTTTGAACATTTCCGAGCATACCGAGGTGGTATTGGCCACATATCAGATAAATGGGGAAGACGCCCGGCTGCTGCTTGCGACATACCCGGAGTTGGGTGCTGCACACGATGCCTATTCCAGCTTTTTGGAACACTATTTGCCGGATGCCGATCGATCCGGCATAGCATTGCTTGAAAACCAAAAATGGTCAGCCATTCAGGTTACCGGCCGTATGCTCTGCATTGTCCTGGACGCCGACAGCCGTCATCTGGCAGTTTATTTATTAAAATCGGTCCGGTAAGGACTTGAATTAAAATAAACTTATAATTAACATGTCAATGGGGCTTTGAGCGGAAAGGAAAATGATCTGATGCCAGAAAAAAAACGCGTTCTAACGCGCCGGGACTTTATCCGTACGGGATCCTATGTAGCAGTGGGCAGCCTTATGGGGCTTCCGCTGCTTGGCCGTGCTGCTGGTAATGAGAACGACAAAAGTCGAGTTATTCTGATCCGGGACGAGAAGGTCATCGCTGACGACGGTGCTTTGCAGCCGGATAAATTGGCCGATATGCTGGATAATGCAGTCAAAATATTGTTCAGATCCGACGATGCATCAGCGGTCTGGGAGCAGTTGTTTAGCAAAAATGATATTGTCGGTATTAAAAGCAATGTTTGGAGCCATCTGCCCACACCAGCGGTGCTGGAGGAAGCCATTCAGATACGCCTCTTGCAGGCAGGGGTGAAGAAATACAATATTTCTGTTGATGATCGCAGGGTGCGGCGCAATCCTGTATTTAAAAATTCGACGGCCTTGATCAATGTGCGGCCCTTGCGAACGCATCACTGGTCGGGCCTGGGAACGTTGCTGAAGAACTACATCATGTTTGTTTCCGGACCATGGATGTACCATGGAAATGCATGCGAAAAACTGGGCTCGATCTGGCAGAAACCCCATGTCTTAGATAAAACGCGCTTAAACATTTTGGTAATGCTGACGCCGTTATTTCACGGGGTAGGGCCCCATCACTTCAGCAGAAGTTACATTTGGCGGTATTGTGGACTGATTGTTAGCACCGATCCGGTGGCAGCCGATGCCACGGGCGCTCGTATCATCCAAGCCAAACGCAACGCCTATTTTGGCAAAGAAAGGCCGATAAGTCCGCGACCGCTGCATATCGAAGCCGCCGATGTCAAATACGGACTCGGCAACAGTCATCCGGACCGGATTGAGTTGATTAAAATAGGATGGAAGGACGAAGTTCTAATTTGAGGTGAGAATTATGAATATTGATAAATTTATGACACGACGAGAATCGATCAAGACGCTTTTGAAAATTTCCGGTTGTTTAACTCTCGCTAACACAACCGCCTGGTCTTCTAAATTCAGCACAACAGCCCGGGCAACATCATCTCAAAACGGATTTATCGTTGAGGGAATTGGTGAAACACCGGACTATGATGTGAAAGAATTGACTCGCAAAACATTCGAGGCAGCCGGGGGTATGGCAAAATTTATTTCTAAAGGAGATGTGGTCGTCATCAAACCCAATATATCCTGGGCGCGACGTCCCGAGTTGGCCGCATCCACCAATCCTCAGGTCATGGAGGCCGTGGTGGAGTTGTGTCAGGAAGCCGGAGCCAAAAAAGTTCGAATTGCCGATAATACGATCCATGATGCCCGGCAGTGTTTTGCTTTAACGGGCGCCGGATCAGTCTCCAAGACCACCGGGGCTGATTTGATATTTCCGCGCTCTTCTTTAATGCGCGAAATGAACCTAAACGGCAATCGTTTAACCACCTGGCAGGTCTATGTCCCTCTTGTGGAGGCCGATAAAGTGATCAACTTGCCGGTTGCCAAACATCATTCCTTGAGTACCCTGACATTGGGCATGAAAAATTGGATCGGAGCCGTTGGCGGCAGCCGCTGGTTGCTGCATCAAGATATTCACCAAACCATTGTGGATTTAGCCCAATTCTTCAACCCCACTATAACCGTGATTGATGCCATCCGCATCATGACTCGCAATGGACCCTCCGGGGGCAGCACGGGGGACGTCGCCCAAAAAAATATGCTCATTCTCAGTGATGATCCTGTAGCCGCGGATGCCAGGGCGGCTTTGTTGTTCGATCGTCAACCGGACCGCATCGGGCACATTCGACTCGGCCAAAAATGGGGCCTCGGTACGTTTGATTTTCAAAAACTTGAACAGAATAAGGTGAGCTTGTGAAGGCACGTCATCTGGTCTGGCTGCGGAGAATCACTCAGACCATTTTTTTGTGTTTTTTTTTATATCTTTTAATTGTCAGTCGCTTGCCCCAGGATATTTACCAAGACTATACGGTGGCCTTTTCAGCGGATCAAGATTTGAGGCTGAATCGCCCCGTGACGTTTTTTTTTCAACTTGATCCGTTGGTCGCTATATCGTCCCTGCTTTCCGGCAACACCTTCATCAACGGATTTTTATGGGCGGCCGGGGTTTTGATTTTAACCCTAATGCTTGGCCGGGTTTTCTGCGGCTTTCTCTGTCCGTTCGGAACCCTCCACCACGCGATCAGCTGGTTCAAACCAGCCCTGAAAGGGAATCAGTTGATTCAGACCAATCGGAAAACTCCCGCACAACGCATAAAATATTTTTTACTCATTTTTTTGCTCGTGGGTGCCCTATTGGGTTTGAATATGACCGGCTTGTTGGATCCGATTGCCTTGTTGTTTCGGTCTGTGGCCCTTGCCATTGTTCCAGGTCTTGGTGCCGGATTGCTGACCCTATTTAAGTCACTGGCCAATAGTGACATCCACATTCTGCGATTGCTCACTTATGGCGGAGAATTGGTCGCATCTCCAATTTTTGGTTACACCTATCAAGTATTTCAAACCGCTTGGTTCATCGGTTTGCTATTTTTAGTTATTTTATTTTTAAATCGAATTCGACCTCGCTTCTGGTGCCGTACGCTGTGTCCTCTCGGTGCATTATTGGGGATTTTTTCGCGCTTTAGTGTTTTGAAGCTCGAAAAATACCCTCAAAAGTGCACAGAGTGCAATCTGTGCATCAAACACTGTCAGGGTGCCGCCTGCCCGAAACCCGGACAGGATTGGGAAACCTCTGAATGCCATGTGTGTTTTAACTGCTTCAATGTGTGCCCGGAGGATGCCCTTGCCTTTAAATTTAAATGGGCATTTAAACCCAACCGACAACCGGATATCGGCAAACGCGCTCTGCTCGGTGGTCTTTTGGCAGGTGTGTCGATTCCGTTTCTAGGAAAGTTGGACGGCCACGCGGATAAACTGTCCGATGCCCGATTAATCAGACCTCCCGGGTCATTGCCGGAAGAAAATTTCATAGAGCTCTGCCAACGATGCGGTTTATGCATGAAGGTATGTCCCACCAACGTTATCAATCCCACACTTGCAGAGGCTGGAATGGCTGGATTTTGGACACCACGGCTGATTATGACGCTGGGATACTGCGAGTACACCTGCACATTATGCGGGAGTGTTTGCCCGACAGGGGCGATACGAGAAATTGCCGTAAAGGAAAAAATTGAAAAGCCCATAAAAATTGGTTCTGCCTATGTTGATCGAGGGCGTTGCCTTCCGTGGTCCGGAAATGCTCCCTGCATTGTCTGTCAAGAACACTGCCCAACGTCTCCGAAAGCGATCTACCTCGAAAAAGATGTCGTGGCGGCATCGGATGGCAAAAAGCTGCCGGTGCAATTGCCCTTCGTTGACCTCAAACGATGCATTGGTTGCGGCATTTGTGAAAACAAATGCCCGGTTCGGGGATTGCCGGCCATCAGGACGATTGCGGCCGGTGAAACGAGATCCTTGAAAAATCAGATTATATTATTTTAGATCCTCGAATAGCGTGTGTATCGATTTTGTGGCTTCCTCACATTGAATTTGCATGAAAGGCTTATCAGAGAAGTGCCTTGAAATATGAATTTCCTTGACAAGATCGTCACCAGAGCTTACCCTATCTTTTTGAGTATATTCTCATAAAGGAGTGAATATGGTTCGACCTCAAAAAGATCGAATGGTAGCTTTTAATCCTGAAATTAGCTACTTCAAACCCCGGGGTATTCCCATGATTGATCTGGAGGAAGTGCATCTGACCGTTGATCAACGGGAAGCAATTCGACTATCCGATTTACTGGGAATGTCCCATGAAGATGCGGGGCGTCGTATGGGGGTTTCGCGGGCAACGTTTGGTCGCATTATTCAGCGCGCACACAAGATTGTGGCTGACGCCCTGATTAACGGCAAGGCGATCAACGTAGGGGGCGGCAGTTACCAGATTGTCAGTAAATCGCGAATATTTCAATGCGTCAGCTGTAATCACGAATGGGAGGAACCCCACGGTTCCGGACGACCTTCGGGTTGTCCTGCGTGTCGAGATCACGATCTCCACCGCCTCGGAAAAAACGCGAGTCGAAATGCGTAACCGCGAGAGGTACCCGATCTTATTTTGTGAATCAGGAGACGAAACGTCGAAGGGATCTCGGCCTCCGATACTGCTGCCGGGATCTGTTTGAAATCGAGCAAAGCGAAATTCGGAATTATGTTGTAAAACGGAGAATCCTTGATGTTCAACGGGACAAGGAAATAGACAGGCGGTTAAAATGCCCAAAAAATGCGTTGTAGGAGTGAAATCTAATGGTTCAAATTGAAAATAATATGCCAAAGGATCCGAAACAGGTACAAGCCGAGCAAGATGCTGCGGTCAAGCAGTCCTTGAATAAAATCAAACACAAAATGATCGTGATGAGCGGCAAAGGGGGTGTCGGTAAATCCAGCACCTCGGTGAATCTTGCCATTGCTCTGGCCAGCAAAAGCTATAATGTCGGAATCATGGATGTCGATCTTCATGGTCCGGATATACCCAGAATGCTGGGACTTAAGGGAATGCCGGAACTCAACGACCATAACAAACTGAATCCGATGAGCTATTCTAAGAATTTGAAAGCCATCTCCATTGAAGCTTTTACACCCAATAAAGACGATGCCATCATCTGGCGAGGTCCTTTGAAATTTTCCGCTATCCGGCAGTTTATTGGTGATGTCGATTGGGGAGAGTTGGATTTCCTGATTATCGATTCACCTCCAGGTACCGGTGATGAGCCTTTAACTGTGGCTCAGACCATTTCCGATGCCAAAGCAGTCATTGTGACCACGCCTCAGGAGGTGGCCCTTGCAGATGTCAGAAAATCCATCAATTTTTGCAAAACCGTAAAAATGGAAATCTTTGGACTGATTGAAAATATGAGCGGTTTTGCATGTCCGCACTGCGGTGAGATGATCGAGTTGTTTGGAACCGGAGGTGGAGAGAGAACAGCAGTAGAAATGGGTGTTCATTTCTTAGGAAGAATTCCGTTTGACCCTGGAGTTGTATCGTGCGGTGACTCAGGAGCCTGTTATCAGGAAACCCACAGCGATTCAGCAGTCACCAAAGCCTTTGCTGAAGTGGCTGCTAAAATGGCCAAGATGGTTTGAGATAGATTCCCGTTTATTCGACACTGTTTATTGATGCCGACGGCTATGAAATTCAAGATTACCACCTTATCGGAGAACCATGTTGCCCGAAGTGGCAAAAATCTGATCGCCGAACACGGTCTATCGTTTTACATTGCAGCTGGTAAACGCCGGATTCTATTTGACACGGGCCAGAATCTTGCGATCGCTCATAATGCGGGCGTGCTAGATATTGACTTAAGCAGAATCGACGCTGTGG
>JASFJP010000043.1:0-14287 GCA_050121225.1 Desulfobacterales bacterium | reverse complement strand
ATGCATTTCTCTAGTTTTAGTTAATTTGTTTAAAAAGAAAAGGATTCGATCGTCACATCATGCTTTTGATCGCATCCAAAACCGGGTTGATCGCAGCAGGTTTACGGCGCTGTATCCTTTCTCTTTTTCCCAGGTACTTTTGGACGCAATCATATTGTTGCCAGCCTTTCAATGGATAATTCAAATCAACTAAATTCCATTTGGGATGCCCATTTATTTGGAGCCATTCCAAATTTTCGTGAATGATGTTGGCAAATCTTCCCACATAATCACAATTAATGCCCCGGAAGTTAAAGGTAACCAGGGCACACTTTACTGCGATCGTATTGACAGGCTCAATTTGCCAGGGGTAGGTTTTGGCTGGAATTTTAGCAAGAGGATAAAACTCGGTGAGATTTTTATTTAATATGGGAATGACAGACAGCTCATCCCTCTCGGACACATTTTCTTGGAATAATTTCACAGGAACTCCGGCGACATAAAACATGGCATCAATTCTTCCTGCCTTCAATTGCGCTAATGCCTCATCAGTGCCGATGGCGAGCAATTCAGCGGGTTCAATTTCGGAAATCTCAAAAAGAAGCTTCGAAGTCAGATAAGTCCCGCTGCCTTCTTTGCCGATCGCCACTTTTTTCCCGGCTAAATCATCAAAGTCACGGATGTCGCGATTACCCACGAGATGGATCTCCTCATTGTAGAGCGGAAAGACCAGTTTTATTTTTTGGGCGATCCGTTTCAAAATCGGGTCGGTTTGAACGCGGGAAACGAATGCTAAAACATCGGACTGAACAAGCCCCAATTGGGTATGCGGCCGCTTGTAAACTGCATAAATATTTTCGACAGAACCCTTAGAGTTGGCAACTTTGAGATTAATACCATTTTGTTGGACAAGCCTCTGCATATTCAATCCAAACTGATAGTAGGTACCTTTTGGACCTCCTGTAACGATTCCCATATCGATCGCTAAGGTAACGCTGGCACACATTAAGACTAAAATCATCGCTAACGAAGTTGTCAGAAATCTTTTCATCATGGCGTGACCCCCCTTTTCCTTAGGTTGTTACTTATTCAGTGGTTTCAATTTGGGTTTATGGTTTTGATGTTAAATGTCCCTAACGGATATGCAAAAGCATCCCTATGCAATTTCTAGTCCTATTTTTTAAGGGTCTCTGGAAATCTTTCGCTCAGCTAACTAGATTCATTAGATAGCGCCGAATAATATGAATGACTACCAAAGATTATAAGAGTAAAAAATTTCATGAAATTATGATTTTTTTTTCACATGATAGATTGTGAAGGAAAAATAGTTCATTAAATTATGACTTTTGTTTCACAAAGATAGATTTTAAGTGGAAAATATTTCATTAAACTATGACTTTTGTTTCACAAAGATAGGTAAATATTTTCCTATTTGAATCGCATATTGCAAATGAATTTCACACTTAAAATTAGGCTTGCAGAGATGCGAAGGCGTAATTGGAAAAATTATGCAGCACAGATTCAATGGTTTACTGGATATTTTTGTTTAAGGCAGGCGATAAATTATAAGTGGCACAAAATTTGATATGAATTCCAGCAGGCGAGTCGGATCAGAAGAATGGGTGGGAATGAATGGTCGTTAAAAACGTTAACTCGCACAAGCTGTCGAACTGGCGCTGTTTCGGGTCATTTTGATTTGGTTAAAACGAAAAGCGTCTATTCTGCCCCCCGCCTGAATCACTTGATTCTTCATACCACTGGACGCGAGATTTCTTGATCAAAAAGCACTATTCGCGACTCTTCTATGCCGAAGTAGTCAAACTTTCTTCTCGAAATTGCGCCCATGCGATGGGTGCAAAACTGGTTTGCCGGCTTACCATATATGATCTTTAACGATGGCTTTCAACGAGCCAGTTTTTCAATATTAAGGAGGTCAACATGACGGATTTTAGGGGAAAAGAGATTTCTTTCGGTCATGACAAAAGCCTACTATCCGATGCACCGGATACTGCCAGCTCCGAGTACCGGCATGAAATTATTCAAACGATCGATGAGTATATCAGTAAGCTTAAAAACCAGAGAATGGATCGCAGGAGAATACGAAACCGCCTGAAACTCTTGCAGATGAGAGAAATGGTTTACGGAAACCGGAATGTAGCAGAAATCGAGAAGCAATTACGCGCCATGTCGGTAGACATTGAAGAACCCACCTTACGAATGCTGCGCAACATTTCCATAGTAATTATTTTCTACACCGTAATTGCAATTGCCAGTTTTGCCCTCCTTGCCACAACCGACAGTATCCTGCTTCCTGGTTTCAATATCCCCTATTCGGTTTTGCTAATGGGATTGATCGGCAGCCTCGTGAGTATGTACGTAAAGCTCCCCAACATCCGCGTAAGGGAACTTCTAAATGAAGACAAAATCGCATGGTTTATCGTTAACCCACCGGTGGCGGTGATAATGGCAGGCATATTTTTCGGTATTGCCCAAATTTTTTTGGAAATGATACCGATTGATTTATTGGATGAATCATGGGCGTTCTGGATTATGGCGTGCGTTGTAGGGCTTGTTAATTGGATATACTGCTATGAATGGTTGCAAAAAAAATTCAGCAAAAGCAAGCAAAAGGTACAAACGTTAGAAAGCGATAATGTAGATATTACCGATAAAAAAGAAACCCGTTTAGACAGCCCTCAGACATTGCTCCAAAAGGAGATCGGTAAAAGTCGCACTAAACTGCTCGCCTTAGAGAAGCGCAAAATAACGGCAGCTTTTGAAAAAGAAAAACTTTTGGCAGATGAAAGGCGACGAAGAACAGAGTTGCGTGAAAGTCAAGTTAACTTTCCCGCCCATGATGAAAATCAAAAAGCCGCCGAAGATGAAAGACAAAGGCTTTTATCCAATCACAAACGGCTTCAGGACAAATTGGAGGAAAGTCTCGCAAAATTAAAGGAACTGGAGAAGGACAGGGCAGTATCTGAAAGCAAAAAAACAGATGTGAACAACCTGAGCGAAACTTCTTCAGGATGAGACAAGCGTCGGATGCGTTGTGCTGCATAGGCTGTAAAACGGCGAAGTCTCGGGACCTATTATCAAAGAGGATGTATCGATAAAAATCAATCATCATTTTTACTCGAGTGAGGAGAATCAACAATGAAAAAAGGTCTATGGGTGTCACTATTAACATTCTTGATTTTGGGTTTTGCCAATTTCTCCGCACATGGTCAATGTATATCAGGAGATTGTGCGAACGGGAGGGGAAGTTACATTTTCCCCGATGGTGAAAAATATGAGGGTGAATTTATAGATGGTAAAATGAACGGAAACGGTACGTATACGTTTGTTGACGGGGGAGTATATAAGGGAGAGTTTTTCGACAACAAACGCAATGGACAGGGGCAATATACGTTTCCCAATGGAGCCGTATACGAGGGTCAGTTTAAAGATGATAAAAGAGATGGGTATGGAACCTACACCTTCAGTAACGGTGAAACCTATGTCGGTGAATTCAAGGATGACAAACGTAACGGCCAGGGCTCTTATACCTTCCCGAATGGCGCGCAATACACAGGTGAATTTAAAGACGGCAGATTCCAAGGAGAGGGATCCTTCATATTCCCTAACGGAGATATATATGTCGGGCAATTCAACGAGGGAATGTTTGCCGGCCGCGGAACACTGACGTTCACAAACGGTGAAGAATATGAAGGTGAATTTAAAGATGGTAGGCGCAACGGACAAGGCAAGTATACTTTTCCAAACGGCAAACAATATGCCGGCCAATTTGAGAATGACAAGTATATTGCCGGCAGACCATGACGAATTTAAATCAATTCCGAAACTGGCTGTTTACTCTATTTAGAAACCAGTGGGGTTATAAGATATGAGTATGGACTACGACAAAATCAAAGCAAAGGAAGAAACTCCCCAAACTTCCATGAGTTCTTATAGTGATCTATTCGCTGCCTTGGCATTTGTTTTTTTATTTCTATATGTGATTGCCAACATACAATTAAGTCTTCAAACGATCTCTTCTCAGATGGAGGTTGAAAAATATGAAGCTAAGCTTCAAGCCTACGAACAGCCTTTTGATACGGACAAACCGACGAATGGCGATAAAAAAGAGATCGTTGACTATGAAAGCATATTGAGAAAATTGGCCGTTTTAGAACAACAGACCAAAGCCAAGGCTGAAAAATTTTACCAGCAAGCTCAAGCACTGCAGGAGTACGAACAGGAGCTGATCACCAATTATCAGACCGTAGTTGAGTATGTGAAAAAGCAAAATGTTGATTTATCCCAAGAGCTTGATGAACAGAAGCAAATAGTCCAGAAACAGCAGGTTCAGTTTGAAACGATGCTGGCAAGCCAGGGCGAGAGGTACTATAACGAGCTCAGTGCCATGCAGGCCCAACTGGTTGAAAATGAGCAAATTTTAGAGGATCTTGAGACGGCCAAAAATGCGGTTACGGCAGAAAAAGAAAAGCTGTTAACCGATCAGACAAAACTACAAAAAGAGTTAGATGCAACTCTGCAAAGTCTAGAGGCTCTGGAGACGGAAAAAAAGACGGTTGCCACCGAAAAAGAAAAATTATTTGCAGATGTTCAAAGACTAGAGCAAGAGCTTGAAGAGAGCACTGTAACCCTAGCGGCTTTGGAGTCTGGCAAAGAGACTGCAATTGCCCAAAAAGAAGAATTGGCAACTGCTCAAAAAAGGCTTCAAAAAGAACTCAACAAAAGTAAGACTCGATTGCACGCTCTGGAAAAAGGGTATAAAGCGGCAGCAAGTGATAAAGAAAAGCTCTATGCTTCCCAAAGTAAGCTTCAAATGGAACTGGGTAAAACCAAGTCCAAACTGCAGGCACTGGAGCAGGGTCAAAAGTCCGCGGCTGCTGAGAAGCAAAAATTTATGACGACTCAAAAAATGCTTCAGAAAGAAATCGGCGAAAGCCGCGAAAAACTGCTTGCAATGCAGAAAGGTAAAAATAGTGCCGCAGCTGAAAAAGAAAAGCTGCTTGGAGATCAACGAAAACTCCAAGGTGAATTGTCCAAAACTAAAGCACAGCTATCTTCCTTGGAAAAAGGTAAAAAAGCAGCAGAAGGTGAAAAAGAGAAATTGTTGGGCGACCAGAAACGACTTCAGGATGAATTGGGTAAAAGTTTGGCAAAGCTGGAAAGCCTTGAAAAAGGAAAGGCCGCCGCAGAAGGTGAAAAAGAAAAGTTGTTGGGTGAACAGAAGCGGCTTCAGGACGAATTGGGAGATAGCCTGGCGAAACTGGGAAAGTTAAAACAAGGCAAAGCAGCGGCTGAAGATGAAAAAACAAAACTGATGGACGAACAGCAGCGGCTGAAGCAAGAATTGGAAACCAGTTTTGCCAAGCTTTCAGAACTGGAAAGGGGGAAAGCAGCGGCTGAAGATGAAAAAATGAGACTGATTGCCGATCAGATGCGCTTGCAGGAGGAACTAAATACCAGCCAAACAAAACTGGCTGACTTAGGAGAGAGCAAAGAGGCGGCTGAAGATGAAAAAGACAGGCTATTTGCCGATCAAAAACAACTACAAGACGAATTAGCAGATAGCAAAGCCAAATTGCGAGAATTGGAGAAGAGCAAAACAGCTACCGAGGATGAAAAAGAAAGGCTTTTAGCCTCACAACAAAAGCTCCAGAAAAAGCTTGGCGACATTGAGGCCAAAGATAAGCTGCGCCAAAATATTATTGACCGCTTAAAAGAGAATTTCGATCGACACGGGATCGATGCTGATATCGATGAAGTGACCGGCGAAGTGACATTACCCTTCAATAAAGCCCATTTTGACTTCGACAGTGCCGAATTAAAAGAAGAAATGATGGCGTATTTACAAAAAATTATTCCAGTATATGCAAGGAGCATTTTTGGAGAGAGTCGTACCCACAAATACATTAAATCAATTGAGGTTATCGGTTATGCCTCACCGATTTATATGGGTAAATTTGTGGATCCCAAAAGTCTTTCAGACGAAACCCAAACGGCTCTGAATTACAACATGGACTTAAGCTATAGAAGGGCGAGATCCATATTCAAATATATACTCAATGAACATAATATGAAATATCGATATCAAAAAGAGTTGATGCTCTATCTTAAGGTAACCGGACGTAGTTATTTAGAAACAAATCCTTTGGAAGAGCTGCCCACATCCAGTATTCATATGGATGAGTTCTGCAGCAAGTATGACTGTGAAAAATTGCAAAGTGCCGTTATTCGGTTTAATCTTGTAGAGTAGAAGGAGGATTGAATGAGTCAAATTATCAATAACATATGTCAGACGCTAATCGCTTATGGGGCCGACAACCTGATGGTGATCATGATTTTTGTATTTTTTATCGGGGTCATTCTTAAATTACTAATGTATTATCTTCTCAAAGCGGAATACAATTTTTCCTCTGCGGTTGAAACTCGAACCCATCGGTTTCTCAACAAAGAATACTTGGAAAGTAAAAAGATCAACAAATTTCATGATGTTGTTGAGTTTATTCTAAAAAAGACGTTCTCTGAATCATATATCGCTAGGAAAAAACAATATCGAAAACGAAAAGGGGACCCCTCGGTCGCGGTGTTGAGCAAGATGTTCTTGGTTGAATCAGCCGCACAATCCTTGATCGAGGATACGTTAAAACAAACCCGATATCACAATCACGGTAAAGTTCCGGATTTCGAGAATATTTCAAAGTATGTGTTTAGGTCAAACCCGTACTTCAATAAATTATGGGGAATATTCCCTATCGGACTAACGAATAGTGTATTTTCAATATTACCTAGTTTATTTATTATCGGTGGAATTTTTGGAACTTTTTTAGGAATCAGTAAGGGCCTGCCGACGTTGAAGACGATTGACCCTGGTGATATCGTTGCCGCGCAGGCGATTCTCGAAAGCTTTCTCGAGAGTATGACGTTCGCAATGTACAGCTCTGTAGTTGGGATTTTTCTCTCGGTTTGTTTTACGGTATTGAACACGTTTTTGTCATTTAATAATCTTCACTTGGGCTTGGTGGATAAATTTACCCAATCTTTGGAATTGATTTGGAAAGACACGAACACGTCACCCGTGAAAGAACAAGCATTTGCTTAATTGGTGACAATTATTTTTCGGATCTAAAACCGATAAAAAGGCTACTGTGGTTTCGGGGTCAGTTTTCTATCGTACCCTTTGCGCACTACTTGTTTGAAGGGTCGGGGAGTTTTTTATTCAAAACCTTACAATCAGCGCAATGAATGGTCGGTCGCGAAAACCGGGCATTGTCTGAAAGGATTAGGGATCGTTGCAAAAGAACAGGGATCGGCTGGATATTGCGGATCGCAAACTAAATCCAATTTTCAGCTAACGTATTGGTAAGATACCCCTTTGCTGTTCTTTGGGTACGAGCCCTTATCCATGAGCTTGCTCGGGTTTCGTGACCGATTATTCATGTAGCGTTAAGTCAAAAAAACCCTCACCTGTTTAGCTCCGACAGGCGGCGGTGCTCACGAATCACTACGAAGGCAACGGCAATCCAAATCAAGACCAGCACCACGTTCAAAACGAAAAACGACTGAGTCGAGAGAGCCAAGATCTGGACTCCGACGAGAACTGTAAGGGCCGCAATCCCATCGCCCATGCGGACGAAAAGCGAGTCGATCGTGGGCTTACCTTTGTATTTCATCTCCGCCGAAGCAGGCAGCCACAGGACGTTGCGCGCCGTATTATTGATGGAGTAGTCGGTTGAATTCTCCGCGATCTTCATGGCTTTGACGATGGCCAAGATCGGGACAAAGGCCATAGCGCTGTAAGAGACTAGAGCCACCACCGGCATTGTGAGCAAAATCACACCGAAGCCTCCATATTTGAGCAGGCGCGAGGCCACAAAAGCCTGAAGAAGCAGTGCTGCAATGTTCACCCAGAAGTAAAAGTCGCCGTAAAAGGCAGTTGTCCCGTCCCTTGTAAATGCGAGCAGCGCGTTGGGATCCGAGATGCTCTCTTTGACCGCCAATCCCTTGAGGAACTCCTGAACCACCCGGAAAAGTAGGTTCTCGCCGTTAGTGTTGACCCAGCTCAACATCAGCGTAATCACGGCGGTGGCAAGCAGGAAACGACTGGAAAAAACAATAGAGATGGCGCCGCGTCCCGAGTCCTCGATGCGTGGTTCAGGGAGCGCATTCTTAGTAACGATCTTATCCTTCGAACGACTATCGACCATTTTACTCAGGGCAATGGACGCTGCCAGCGGGATCATGGCCACGATAAGGAGCCATTCCGTGCCGAAGAGCCCGGATTTCACCAAGACTTCGGTAATCCAGGACCCGCATGCGGCCCCGGAGGTGGCGCCGACGGCAATCAGAGGAAATAGGCGATTCCCGCGTTCCTCGCTGTAGACATCGGCGGCAAAGGCCCAAAATTGAGCGACCACGAACACACCAAACATGCCGACCCACAGATAAAAGACCACACCCGAGTACGGAAGGTTGTCTACGAAAAGACCGGGCTGAATAGCCCAAAATATCGCCATATTCGACATGCAGAAAAACGTAGAGCGCGTGATAAGATCGCTTCGCCGACACCGATCGGAGATCCGACCATAGAACCATACGACAGGGATCAACAAAAGGCTCTGCCCAAAGCTTGAGTAAGCCTTGACCTCCATTTTGGTAAGCCCGGTAATATCGGAAACAGCGATCCACCCTTCCCGCAAGGGTTTGATGAAATAGTAAGCGCACAAAATGAGGAAAACGTTGGCAAACATCAGCAGGGCAGTCAATCCCTCTCCTGCACGTACCTCCGTGAAAATACGAAGAAATCTTTCCAGTTTAGAAGGTTTCACAAGACTCCGGTTCCTTTCAAGGGTTGTAAAATGCAAAAAGTAAGTATATAATAAAACCCTGATTTGAGTTTTTCTCTTGATTTTTTCCTTATTTGATAATAATAACAATTATGAGTAAGGTTATGGGACTGATCAAGTACTATATTATCATCCTGCTGTTGATAGCAGCCCCGCTTTACGCCGGGCAGCCACCGGCGAATTGGGTCGAAAGCTGTGATCCGGTCCTACAAAAAGGACTGGAACGGTGTCTGTCCTCCCTCAACCTGGACAAAGCGGCCAGTCGCAAATCACTCAGCATCGTCTTGGTGGATATCACCGATCCTGAATCACCCCGAATGGCGCACATCAATCCCAACCTCATGATGTATGCTGCCAGTCTCCCGAAAATTGCCATCCTCTTGGGTGCCTTTCAACGATTCGCCAACGGCGATATAGAAATGGACGCCAAAACCAAGAAAAAACTTATCCGCATGATTCGAAATTCTTCCAATCATGACGCCACAGAGATCTTGAATCGAGTAGGAAAAGCCTACCTGGCCGCTTTGCTTCAATCACCCCGTTATCGACTCTATGATCCACAAAAAAACGGTGGCCTGTGGGTGGGTAAAGAATACAGCAAATCCGGAGCTTGGAAACGAGATCCACTTCACAATCTTTCGCATGCCGCCACGGCGCTCCAGGTTGCACGCTTCTATTACATGCTGGAAACCGGTCAACTGGTCTCTCCTGAATACAGCCGGCAGATGAAAGCTATTCTCAGCAACCCGGAAATAAATCATAAATTCGTCAAAGGACTGAAATCAATTCATCCAGATTCTCGCATCTATCGAAAATCTGGTACCTGGAGACAATTTCACTCCGACAGTGCCATCATCGAACACGACGGTCGCCGTTATATTGCCGTTGCATTGGCCAAAAGCTCAAAGGGCGGCAAATGGCTTAGCGAGTTGATCGTGAGCATGGACAAGCTTATCCTTGAAACAACCCCTGACTCGAATCAAATACGACACTGACTCATCGCGTATGTTCCGGCAATCGCTTTTTCAAATCGCAGCATATGGGTCATGCAAACGGGTAGTTCATCCGGATAATGGGTTACATAGATGATATGGGTTCCACTTCGATTGCCGATCACATCAATCGCGTCCAAAATCCGCCGGCGGTTTGCACGATCAAGGCCTTGATAGGGTTCGTCCAGAATCAGAACCATCGGCATTTTCACCATGGAACGTGCTAGCAACACCATCCGCTGCTGCCCGTATGAAAGCCGATTAAATTTTCGATCTGCCAGATCCGCGATACCAAGAATTTCCATCCATCGTTCGGCATTGTCCCTTTGCATCAAAGTTGCATTGCGATACAGGCCCACACTGTCAAAAAAGCCCGACAACACTGTCCCAAATGCGGTAATGGGTTTGCGGTACCGGATTTGAAATTCGGCCGATATTATTCCAATTCGCTCTTTAATGTCCCAGATACTCTCGCCGGAACCCCTGCGTCTGCCAAATAAGTAAACCTCGTTGGCGTACGCCTGAGTATTGTCGCCTGAGATAACATCCAGCAATGTCGTTTTGCCCGAACCATTGGGTCCTAAAATTACCCAATTCTCACCGGATTTCATCGTCCAATTCACATTGTCCAAAATGATGGTATCGCCATATTTCACGGTAACATTTTGTAATTCGACAAGAACCTCATTTGTTGCCCTGACGGCAGACGATGCTGGTTTGGTTTGTGGCGGCAGAGTCAAAGAAGTTGCGAATTCGCAATTGTATAAATGCTCTACTCGTGAGGGAGTAAGGATGTCCTTTCGTTCTCCCTGAAAAACGACTTCTCCGTTTTTAACTCCCAAAACATGGGTGATATTCGGTAGAATCTCGCGTTGTCGATGGGTTACAATGATCACTGCTCGGCTATCATCCATTAAATCATTGATGAGATGTGTCAAGTCACGGCGAGTTACCGGATCCAAGCCGTCAAAAGGCTCATCCAAGATTAAAATCTGCGGTGAATTAATCAATACCCGGGCTATTTGTACCTTTCTCATCTCGCCGTTAGACAACGCCCGCAGGCTTTTTCCCAAAAGCGGTTCAATTCCAAGTTTATTGACAAATCTGTCGGCATCAGCAATTTTGCAATCCAATTCCGAATCACCATCAATAAGCATATCGTAAGCAGTTGTTCCTTGGTCTATTTTTCCACTGAAAAAACGGGATTCATCGCGATGGTCTTCGCGTGTTATCAGTTGCTGATGCTGCTCAAAGGAAACATAACCGGTATGAATTCTACCGGATTTGTCATTCAAAACGGATATGCATCCCCTCACCACGGCAACGTCCTGTGTCAACGCTCTGACAAGTGTCGACTTACCGGCGCCGTTTGGCCCTAATATCGCCCAATGCTGACCTTTTTCTATCTGCCAATTGGTGTTTGGCAAAAGAAGCTGATCCCTTACTCGCAGAGTAACATTTTTTAGATAAGCTACAGTGTGATCACCCATGCCATAGTCCTATAGCAATGTATCTCTATAAATTCTCATTCATTTGAGACGAAACCAATTTTTATAAAAGCAGGTGAAAAGAATGACGCCATTCATCATTCTTGACATCCGGCGCGCATATTTGTTAGCTTTGAACCGTCTGAATCATTCTTATCCGCCGTCTAAAAAAAATAAAGGTGAATCGATCTGCAGGTAACCCTGTCTCGTTTCCTCTAAAAACCCCGGATTTTCGTTACGCCGATAAGCAAGGAGCTTTATAATGCCTGGTCCGAATCAATCAGCGGGTGATGAGAGAATCAACCGGAAAATAGCAGAGCTGATCGAAAACCTGTCCGAAGAACGACAATTAATTCTACTGAAAAAGCTGCTTAACACGAATATTGCCGAATTACTGCTTAAAAAAATCAGCGAATTATCAGCCAATGAGCAGGCTCTCCTTCTGGAACAGTTGCAGGCAAATCTCACAACGTCAGTGAGCCCAGAGGAAACCGAAATATCCCTCAGGGGCAGCAAGCGAAAATCCTGTATGATCAACGCGAATTACGAGGTTGAAGGTCACACACATGGAGGATTCATTCTTGATATCAGCCCCGCCGGAGCGTTTATCGAAACCGGCGAATCATTTCAAACAGGTCAACAGATCCAATTGGCGTTCTCGCTGCCAACCAACCCTAAACAGTTGACCGTCCACGGTAAGATCCTTTGGAAAGGTTTACTGGGCATCGGTGTACAATTTGATAAATTAGGGTTGGAACACCGAAACATAATCACAAACTTCATAGAAGAGCGCGAATAATCTTTTTATTTTTTGGCCAAGTTCCGATCAGCTGACGCGATATGAAAATAAAGTATAGCAAGATAAATAAACTTGTACAGCAAGATAATCAATTTTATCGTAAAATTGTCCAACTTGCTGCAAACGTATTTCCATCCCGTAAAATTTCGCCTCTCTTTTTTTAAAAAGACCCGACTACCCGAATGAGGAAATAATTTCCAGACTCTTTAAAGCCGCCTATGAGGATTGCGCACTATGCGGGAAATGTGCCCTGACCCGTCCCATGGTAATCAACACCGGAGAATTCCTGTTTCTGGCACGGACCATTCTGTGCAGTATCGGTCGCTTGCCTGACGGGCTGGTGCATCCGGTAGAAACTGCATTTAAAGTCGGTAATTATTTGGGTTTGTCTCCCGAGGATTTCGTCGAAATGCACCCCCCCAATGGAGCCCGCAACTACTGCTGCGGAGGCGGCGGTGGATTGGAGTCCACAGGTGATTACGGCCAAATGCGGATTTCCGTGGGAAAGAAAAAGCTGAGCAAATCCATCGACTTTGTGGTGGAGAGTGTTCTATCATTTGTCTTCAACCAACTTCTTGAACTCACCCTGCCACACGCATTGAATGCAGTGGGTCTGAGTTTCATCCGTCATTTCAGGCACCTCATTTTGATCAACTTCAGCGTTAAAGTGTGCCTCCCCATCTTTGCAGGTAAACTGGTAGTACTTGTATGGATTATCCGGATTTTTGACATAAAAATATTCGCAACCGCATACCGGGCACTTCATCGCCGCCACCTCCTAGTAACTTCGGTCAGTCAATGTCAAGGTTATCCATCAAAGCCCTTTCCAGAAACTGTGCATAGACTTCCCAACAGTGTTCGCCGTAGCCGCCCGCCATCACGTACGCCCGCGGAATTGAGCGCTCTTTGAGAAAATTATATACCAGAACATCCCGATCCAAAAGCTGGTTAAGCGTCAGTTTCAAATCGGCAGTTGACGGCAGTTCATCTTTTTCATGCGGATCGGCTCCGGAAATCACCACGGCAAGATCGGGCTTCGACAGGTCTGCCAGTTGATCGAGTCCTTTTTGGAGCCTGGACACGTAAAGATGATCTTCACCGGCGGCAATCGGTATGTCAATATTGCTGGGAATAAAAGATGGATTCAGATTACCGGCTTTATCATATTTATCACCATCCAGCGGCCATCCACGCGCCATATGAATACTCAGGGTTATAATACTAGGGTCCTCGTGCGTGAGCGCTGCTGTGCCATCGCCTTTGTGGGCATCCACGTCAATAACCCAGGCATTTCGGATTAGTTTTTCGGCCTGCAATTTCCGGATGGCGATCACGATGTCATTGACGGGGCAGAATCCAGCCCCGAAATCATATTGAGCGTGGTGCATACCTCCCCGAAATGCAAAGCAGAAACCCTTTTTCAGCGCGATTCGACAGCACTGAACCGTACTGGCGACGGTCGTTAGGGTTCGGTCAAACAATCGGGTGAGCGGACGAGTCGCATTGTCCGGGTTGTAGCGAAAATAATTTCCCTGCTCATCGATCAATTCGAAGGTTTTGATTAGCTCTTGCTCCAGTTTATCTGAAAATAAATCTTCAACATAACGCTCACTGTGAACCCGCAGAATGTCGTCTTTGGTTATGGTTTCAACAATCTTTTTGGCATGCCACTGATTGATTCGAGGCCCCAGCGTTTTGTGTGATTGTAGATAATGAAACGTATTGACCAACCGGCTGTTCAGCACCGGAATTTCAATTCCAAATTCGATCAATCCCAGGTTCAGATGTTCATCGTACAAAATCATGAGATGAGTCATAGCATCTATTTTCGTTACACTCAATAACGTATTCTGCCTGATTTTATTACCTTTTTCGTCCGTTAAAAGCCGTTTAGGGGAATTAAAAGCCGTCTGGCGATTATGAGTGTTTCATATAAAAAGAGGGATATAAATTTCTCAATCTGAAATATACAATTCGTATGAAGTCATATTTATTGGAATTGCTAAACGTAATCCTAAATTTTGTCTGACTATGGATTTATAGCCGCTATACAACTTTTCTTTAGTCGAAAAATTGTAGGTTGGGAAGGTTATTCTACAGTCTTCGTCCCGCCGCTTTATTTTAAATTGGCAGAAGAAATTTAAAATTTGATTTTTTATGAGGATGTTACTT
>JASFJP010000042.1:0-14342 GCA_050121225.1 Desulfobacterales bacterium | reverse complement strand
GCGGTTGAACAGATGAAGGAGTTAAAACAAGGCACCCTTCGTCTAGGATCGGCCCGAACCTATGCGCGGTATTTCATGCCCTTTTTGCTCACCGGTTTCCGGGAGAAGTATCCTCATGTAAAAATCCACCTTGATGAGGGCAGTTCCCAGGATATGATTCGTAGCTTGGTTGAATTAAAAAACGAAGTGGTCATTATCGCTAAAACCGGAAAGAATCCCGATATCTCATTTATCCCCTTCAGTAAGGAAGAACTCGTGCTCATTCTTTCTCCGGATCACGATTTGGCTCAAAAAAAAGCGATTGATTTAGAGCAGCTAGCCGAAGAGCCCATTATTATGAAAGACCCGGGCTCGGGAACACGGCGACTGGTGGACGAATTGTTTGCTCAGGTAAATTGCAAACCCAATGTTTTGATGGAAACAAGCGATGCGGAAATCATTAAACTGCTTGTACAGCATGGAGAGGGCCTCTCTTTTTTAGTGCGAGAGGCAGTTGCCGTCGAACTTCAAGCTGGGAAATTGGCTGAAGTTTCCATAAATGGCCAGAATATTTTTTTGGATGTAAGTATCGCCTATCTAAGAAATCAGCCCCTGTCACCGTCTGCCAGGGCTTTTCTTAAAAGTTTGGAAAATTTAGGGACCAAGGAGATGCGTTTTCAGGGCATGGGGGACCTCATGGAGAAAATGCTTGCACAGCAGGACTGAATTTTCACCGATTCCACTTTTTTACCAAGCGATTCGGGAGAAAGACCCGGGAACTTAGGAGACAGTTGTCGCTGAAAAAGAAAACCCTGCCGCTGAAATTGTATTTATCACCGCCAACCGTTTGTCTATACAATCACCCTATCTATTGCCTCGAATAAGAAAATATATTTTAAATATCAATCAGATCGTGATATGTGCACCTGAATTTATGGTATGGACACTGGTGTTTCAGATCCTTTGTATTCAGGGTGGCAATATATAAGAAAAATAGAAAACCAGGAAAGAAACGAGATGGACATTCAAGATTTCACATTGGACTTTTTCTCATTGAAAGGAAAAAACGCCATTGTAACCGGCGGTAATACTGGGCTTGGGCAGTCATTCGCATTGGCGCTGGCCAAAGCGGGTGCTAACCTGTTTGTACCCAGTATTCTGGATGGTGACGCCACAACCGAAGATCTCATTGAAGCCGAAGGAGTTGGTTATGAATTCATGAAGATTGATATTACAGATGATGGTGCGCCTAAGAAAATAATCGAAACATGTGTTGAAAAGTTAGGTGCCATTGATATTCTGGTAAATAGTGCCGGCATTTCCATTTTGGAAGATGTGAAAAACTTTGGTAGACAGCAGTGGGACAAAATGGTGCGCATCAATTTGACAGCGGCTTTTGAACTCAGTTTTGAAGCATCAAAGTTTATGATTCCTCAGAAAAGCGGTAAGATTATCAACATCTGCTCACTTTTCTCATTCCTTGGGGGCCAATGGTCGCCGGCTTATGCGTCGACAAAACATGGTCTGGTAGGTTTAACAAAGACCTACTGTGATGAACTCGCCCAATACAACATTCAGGTCAATGGGATCGCGCCCGGATATTATGCGACGGCGATTACGGAGAGAACGAGAAGCAATTCGGTAACAAGTCAAAGGATTTTTGATCATATTCCTGCCGGCCGCTGGGGCGAGACAATCGATCTTATGGGTACGATCATTTTTTTGGCGAGTAAAGCCTCAGATTATGTAAATGGCCATATACTCGTCGTAGATGGCGGCTATTTGGTTCGTTAGCCATAAAGGTACCTATTGCGGATTGGATCTTTTGAGGATCCGTGTCATAAGCGTCTGTACTATAGGACACTGTGTCGAAAGCCTGTCGCATGAACATTAAAAGAACAAATGAAATACGAAAATGAGAAAGAAATTTGTTATCGGTCTTGATGGTGGCACTCAGAGCTCGAAAGTGGTCATTTTCGATCTGGAAGGCAATATTGTATGCCAAGGTAAGAAAAACCTTCAACCGATTCACATGCCCAAGCCCGGGGTAGCGGAGCACCCAGGTGACGATTTGTGGGATACAATCGTGGCAGCAAGTCGTCAAGCGATGGAGCGATTTTCGGGAGATATCAAATCCATATTAGGAATCGGCCTCTGCACCATTCGTTGCTGCAGGGCATGCTTGAAAGAAGACGGAAGACTGGCTTCACCGGTCCTGAACTGGATGGACTTACGGTTGGCCCGTCCCTATGAACACGAGGCTCCGCAGGTCAGGTATGTGACGACAAGCTCCGGATATATCACCCACCGTTTTACCGGTCAGTTTAAGGATACGGCAGCCAACTATGAGGGGATGTGGCCCATCAATAAAGATACCTGGCAATGGAGCGAGGATCCAGAAGTAATAAAAGCCTTTAATGTCCCCAGAGAAAACCTTTTTAAGCTTGAGATGCCCGGGTCTGTTCTGGGGTATGTAACCGATCAAGCCTCTGAACAGACAGGAATACCGGCTGGAATTCCGGTTGTTGCCACCGCAAATGACAAGGCGGTGGAAGCCCTGGGCGCCGGCTTGCCGCCGGGGAAAACGGCCCTGGTCTCTTTAGGAACTTATATCGGCGGTATGGTCTATGGTGAGAGGAATGTAAAGGATGCAAAAACCTTTTTTACCAACCTGGCATCCATACCGAACCATTATCTATTTGAAAGCGGCGGCATACGCCAAGGCATGTGGACCGTAAGTTGGTTTAGAAATTTATTTGGTGACGATGTCGTTAAAAAAGCCCAATCAGAGGGCATCTCCCCCGAAGAGGTCCTGAATAGGGAAGCCCAAGAGGTTGCGGCAGGCAGTGATGGATTGATGACAGTCCCGGAATGGTTGGCTCCACCGGACAAGCCTTTTAAGAAAGGAATCATGATTGGATTTCACGGACGTCATACAAGAGCCCATATCCACCGTTCAATACTTGAAGCCATTTCGTTAACCATGAAAAACCATATTGATGCCATGTGCACCGAATTGAACATTGATCTTGACCGAATCATTGTCTCCGGGGGAGGGTCAAGCGGCGATCTGTTCATGCAGATATTTTCAGACGTATTCGGCATTCCGGCTGTTAGAAATATGGTTAACGGTGCTGCCGGCCTGGGTTCAGCCATCTGTGCCGCAGTTGCTGTGGGAGCCTATGATCAATTTAGAACAGCCATTGAAAAAATGGTTAGGATCAGGGATTTGTTTCACCCAATCGAGGAGAATACAATTGTATACGAAAAAATGAACAATGATGTCTACAAGCACATTACAAGCTTTACGGACGCTATCCTGGAAAAATCATACCCCATCTTTAAACAATAATATATGAGTTGGCAAAAGGAGACACCAAAATGTCCTTAAAAAGGGAACAGATTGTAGACGCTTTAAAAAAAATAGTGGGAGAAGATCAAGTCGTTACAGACGAACAGGTTTTGAAAGAGAGCAGTGTTGACCGATTCAGGAGATTTGAAGCCTACCACGGCGTGTATAGACTACCTTTGCCGGCTGCGGTCGTCAATGTGAACAGCTCGAAAGAAGTTGCCGCGGTAATTAAATTCGCCAACGAAAACAAGATCAATGTTGTCCCAAGAACAGGGCACTCGGCTACGGAAGGAGGCCTTGAAACCGCTATGGAAAACTCCATTGTCGTTGACGGATCAGGCATGAATAAGATCATCAGCATCGACACTTATAATATGCAGGCAACCGCACAATGTGGCGCTTCTCTTCAAGAACTTGACGACCGTTTAAGGGAACAAGGCTATACAACCGGCCACTCACCCCAATCAAAACCTTTGGCACAGCTGGGCGGGCTTGTTGCGACAAGAAGTATCGGTCAATTTTCAACGCTATACGGCGGTATTGAAGACATGGTCGTAGGATTGGAAGCTGTTTTCCCGGATGGTGGCATTACACGCATAAAAAACGTACCCCGAAGGGCAGCCGGCCCTGATATCCGTCACGTTATTATTGGTAATGAAGGCGCCCTCTGCTACATCACAGAAGTTACCGTCAAAATTTTTAAATATTTTCCTGAAAACAACAAATTCCTGGGTTATACCCTGGATAATATGAAGACGGGATTTGAAATCCTCCGGGAGGTTATGCTAAATGGCTACAGACCATCAGTCGCTCGTCTGTATGATGCGGAAGACGGTTCCTACCACTTCTCTCACTTTGCTGAAGGCAAGTGCGTATTGATCTTTGTGGCAGAAGGCGTAAAACCAATAGCAGACGCAACAGCCACTGCAATTGAAGAAATTGTGGCCCAATACCGCGGATGTGTGAAAGTTGATCCGAAACTGATTGAAAGGTGGTTTGACCACCTCAACTGGAATCCAACCAATTTAGCTGAAGAAAAAAACGAGATACTAGAAACGAAGAACGTCTGTAATACAACCGAAATATCCGGAAACTGGAGTATCATTAATGGCATATACGAAGTGTGTATGCAAAGGGTCAGAAACGAGATTCCCGACCTGACCCTGTTGGGGGCCCATTCATCCCACAGCTATCTCAATGGCACCAACCTGTATTTTGTATACTTTTATAACGTGGTAGACTGCGGACCGGAAGAGGAGCTTACGAAATACCACCTTGCCATTAAAAAGATCATCGTTGAAGAGACGATCAAGGCTGGCGGTTCAATGTGCCACCACCATGGTGTAGGTAAACACCGGACTAAATGGATTGAAGCGGAATATGATTCTTCGTATTACATTCTCAAAAAATTGAAAAGTGCTTTCGATCCAAACGGCATCATGAATATGGGGACAATCATTCCATTGGAGAGCTGAATGAATATTCTGGTGTGTTTCAAAACAGTTCCTGATGTGGAACTGCTGACGGACGAAGATTGGGTAATCGGTAAAAACCTTCAAATCGATACAAGCTTCTTGAAATCCACCCTGAACAGCTACGATGAGAGCGCTCTGGAAATCGCCTTAACACTTTCAGATGCATCTGAGAGCGTTAAGGTACCTATAGAACTCAGCGCCCTGACCATAGCCGACACCGGCGCAACACCCATCCTGAAAACCTTGAATGCGCTGCGGTTCAACCGGGTTGTTCGCATTGACAGTCATGAAGATCTTCGCTTCAAGCCCGCAGCCATTGCTTCCATTCTGACCCAATACGTTCTCAAACACGCGCCCCAGGATGTACTGCTTCTGGGTAGACAAACCAGTATCGGTGAAAACGCGAGAACCCATCTGCTCGTGGCTGAAATGCTGGGTTGGCCCTGCATCACCCAGGTCATCCGGATTGAACTTGTCGATGTGAACCACTTGATGGTGACCAATCAGATGGATGACGGTCAGCTCCGGCAACGGATCCAAACGCCTTGTGTGCTTTCTATCGGGGATGCGCCGAAGACGTACATGCGGGTTCCCACGCTCAAGGACCGGATGAGTTATGGTAAACGGCCTATCGAGACCTTATCCACCAGGGATTTTCAACTATTGGATGAGACCGAGGAGCTTATTGCCCTGGAGGCTATCCATCATGAAAGAGCAGGAATCCTCATTGAAGGGGAAAGCCCTGAAGAAAAAGCCCGAAAATTATATCAAGGGCATTTGAAATGCTCAGTTCGGGTGAAAGAAAGGATGGCAAGACGTTGATATTCAAGGGAGTACTCAATGGATGCTCGTCAAACACCGTGGCGCAAGCCGAGGAACTGAATGGCTTTATTCGTGAACACCTAAGTTGCGGGGACAACGTTGGCAGTACGATCGTTTTCTATTCCAAAAAAGAGGAAAAGAACGAGCTTCTTGGCTTGGTGCCGACCGAATCCGTAAAATTCGTACGCGTTGCCCGCTACCAGCCGGAAACTATCCTGGAAGCGCTTCAGATGGTTGAAAACGCTGAAAAAACGCATCTGTACTTGTTTCCAAGTGGATTTGCGGGATCTGAAATCGCCGTTCGCTGGGCTTTTCGAATGAAAGGCTCGTCCCTTGTCCAGGTAAAACAGATTGAATGCTCAGGAGAGCAATTGATTGCAAGGAAGGCGGTCTATACCAACCATGTTCTGGGCACATTTAAATTAACGAAAAAGCCCTACTGCATCTCTCTGGCCAAAGGCAGTGTCGATAACCAACCGATTGCCACACGGGACAAGTTGATTGTCACTGAGCATGACCTGATCGATCTGCAAAAGGATCAGTTCATTAAGCATTCAAAATGGATCCCCGCAGAAACAACCAAAGATCTTGAAGAAGCAACCTTTCTTATCATCGGTGGCAGGGGGATGCACAATCGAGAAAATACCCAAAACCTGAAAAAAATCGCCGATGCTATGGGCGCCGAATTCGGCGTAAGTCGTCCGGTAGCCATGAGTGCCTGGGCGCCCATGCACCGGATGATCGGAGTTTCCGGCGCCATGACAAAGCCGGAAGTCTGCCTTTTGGCAGGAGTTTCCGGCGCAGCCAGCTTTTATGCCGGCATTGAAAAAAGCAAAACCATTATCGCTATCAATACCGACATTCGGGCGCCAATTATCAAAGCCTCCGATGTTGCCGTCATCGATGATTATAAGGCGGTGATGGCGGAACTTGCTAAAATCGTCCTGAACTGAGCGTTTCAAACCTGGGTTAAGCGGTTCAACGTTCAGGGTTCCCGGTTAAAGAGCCCAAAGGATGCATCCTAAGGAGATTTCGCAGCTATGGGAGCGCATGGCTGTTACACCCAGTGGTTGAAAGAGGCCAATCCGGGCGTCGTGTTGAAGCATAAGCATTGTCGGGATATTACGACCTCTGAACCCGGAACTCTGAATCTGGAACCGCTCAGTTGAGGTTAAATCATAATAACAGGGAACTAGTTGTTTCGCTTCGCTCACAATTCGAATAATGGAAGGATATCCGGTTTGGAAAGGCAGCTGATTCATCCAATGGATGAAACCTATCATGAGTATTTGAAAGACGAATCCAAGATGAGGGGTGCAGCAGACAGTATTTCTTTTCCTGAAAGCGAAGCGGAAATCGGCAAAATCCTCCAGGTGATGCGGGAAAACCAGACGCCTGTCACGATTCAGGGTGGCAAGACCGGTGTCGTCGGAAGTGCTGTACCCTCGAGAGGTCATATTATGAACCTCTCCCGTATGAACAAAGTCAAATCCTTTTTCATTGCCGAGGAGGGTGAGGCGTTCATGAAGGTCGAACCCGGGATCACGCTAAATGAACTCCGAAAGGCGATTGACCGACTGAAAACGCCCAAAGCGTTTTTCTGGCCACCGGATCCATCCGAGTCAACAGCTACCGTTGGCGGAATTGCTTCTACAGATGCTATGGGCGTCTGTTTTCATCTTTATGGAAAATCTGTTTCATATGTTTCGGGCATTCGCGTGATGAACGCCGAAGGATCAATCCGTGATCTTAAGAGGGGACAAGGCGCTATTGTCATCAATGGTGAATCCAAAGATCTACTAGACCTTTATCTGGGTGGAGAAGGGATGTATGGCGTAATCACTGAGTTGACTCTGCGGCTTATAGCAAAACCCAAAGAAATCTGGGGGGTTGGTTTTCTCTTTGAGGACCAAGAGGATGGGATGTCCTTTGCAGATCAGCTTAAAGCCACATCTGTTGAAGTGCAAGGTGCCAAAATTGCTGCAATTGAGTATCTTGATCACACGCTCATCAATGCCCTTGAAATGCGGAAAAACAATACGACCGATCTAAAGCATATTCCTGACGTTGCACCCCATATTTCGGCGATGGTTTATGTGGAAATACATGGAGATAAGGAAGAAGCCATCGAAGAAATTGCCGAAGCGCTTATGATGATCGGCTCAAGCTTTCACGGCGATCCAGATAAGACCTGGGCATTTTCCGGAGAGCCTGAGATTGTTAAGATGAGGAACTTCTTGCATGCCGTTGCTGAAACCGCCATCTTGCACATTGAAAAAGTCCGATGTGAAGATCCTAGAATTACCAAACTCGGTATAGACCTCAGCTTAGAGCGGGATGGATTAAAAACCATGCTCAGCAGATTCCAAAAAAAACTTCAAAAGGAAAATTTAAAAGCCGGCTATTTGGGGCATATCGGCAGCAGCAGCCTGCACATTGATATCCTCCCCGGAAGTTATGGGGAGTTTGTTAAAGGTAAGGCGCTATTTGAATCGTGGGCTGAAAGGTTTCCTGCCTCTCTTAGGAATGCCATCACATCGTACGGTATTGGAAAACTAAAGAAATCGATCTTCCTTAAGACGGCTTCAAAAGCGGATATTGAAGATATTATCCGATTTAAAAAACAACTAGATAAGAATAACCTTTGGAACCCGGGTAATATGGTTGAGGTATAATAAGTTTACCTAAAAAAATCGGAGGAGATTATGAAAATCGGATTTATTGGTCTTGGAAATGTCGGCGGCAAGTTAGCTGGCAGCCTGCTGCGCAACGGATTTGATCTTACTGTGCGCGATCTCGACGACGCGCTGGTCCAGTCATTCGTTGACCGGGGTGCAACTAGCGCAACCTCACCCAAAGAAGTGGCAGAGAAGGTTGATCTGATTATTACCTGCTTACCTTCGCCAACTGTGTGTTCTGAGGTAATGGAAAGCGAAGATGGTATCATCGCTGGTCTTAGCGAAGGAAAAATCTGGCTGGAAATGAGTACCACTGACGCTTCAGAAGTTGTCCGTCTGGCGAATATCGTTGAAACAAAAGGTGCAATGGCTATGGACTGCCCAGTGTCAGGCGGCTGCCACCGCGCTGCAACTGGCAATATTTCTATCTTTGCCGGTGGTGAACGTGAAGCGTTTGAACGCGTTCTTCCCATTTTAATCGCCATGGGGCGTCGCATCTTGCACACGGGTCCAATAGGTTCAGCATCAGTCCTAAAAGTTGTAACCAACTACCTATGTACGGTACACCTGGCTGCCCTGGCCGAGGCATTTTCAGTAGCGAAAAAAGCCGGTATGGATATGAACACAACCTACGAAGCCATCCGTATTTCTTCCGGAAACTCCTTTGTTCATGAAACAGAATCCCAAGTGATTCTGAACGGCAGCCGCGATATCAACTTTACGATGGATCTGGTCGTGAAAGACGTCGGACTCTTTGACAAGCTTGCCAAGGTTAACAATGTTCCTGTAGAGATATCACCGCTGGTATTGAGTATATTTAAGGATGGCCAAGATCGCTACGGGCCACGCGAGTTTTCTCCAAATATCATCAGACGTTTGGAAGAAGCCTGCGACATTCAGGTTTTAGGCACGGGCTTCCCTGCAGAAATGACGGATGAAGAGCCCGAAGAACCCGGCTATGAGGTTAAACCTCGTTAGGAGGTGAGCGTAAGCGTTCAGGCATATCCGAAGGTCGTTGCCGGACGCTTGGTGCAACAGACACATCTGATGGAATATGCTCTTGAGAAAGTATTTACCAACATCTTTGCATGCATTAGTGCGTTTAGCGTAGGAAAGGATAAATCATGAAACAGTTTGACAAACTCTATATTAATGGCGAATGGGTAAAACCTAACAGCACTGAAATCATTGAGGTTATTAATCCCGCCACCGAAAGTCCCTGTGCACGGGTCCCAAGCGGAAATCGGGAAGACGTAAACGCCGCCGTCGCTTCTGCGAGGCAAGCATTCAATAGTTGGGCACATACACCAGCGGAGAACCGCGCAGCGATCATGAATGCCGCTGCAGATGAAATGCAGCGTCGCACCGACGATTTAATTGACGCACACGTAGTCGCCATGGGCTGCCCTCGTCACCTCACGGCCGCATTACACGTTGATGCACCCATCGAAGGCATGCGTTACTACGCAGACCGCGCTAAACAGATGGAGGCAGTCGAAGAAAAAGGCAGCGTATCATTGCTCAAAGAGCCTATCGGGGTTTGCGCATTGATTAATCCGTGGAACTACCCCCTGCATCAATTAATTGGCAAAGTCGCTCCCGCACTTGCAGCCGGCTGCACCATCGTCGCCAAACCAGCAGGACAAACACCGCTGCAGGATTTTATTATGGCGGAAATTTTTGCAGCCGTGGGTCTGCCGGCAGGAGTATTTAACCTGGTGAGTGGCTCAGGCAGTGTAATTGGTCCGATGATGAGCAGTCACCCTGATGTGGATATGGTCTCTTTTACCGGCTCGACGGACGCCGGCATCAAGGTAGCCGAAGCTGCCGCGCCGACGGTCAAACGCGTTTGCCAAGAACTTGGTGGTAAATCTCCATATATCATTACCGAAGACGCTGATCTGGAAGCTGCAGTTCGCTATGGTGTCGAAGATGTAATGCTGAACACCGGGCAAACTTGCAATGCCCTGACGCGTATGTTCGTACCCCGAAGCCGCTATGACGAGGCCGTAAACATTGCCAAGAAGATAGCGGAAGAAAATATTGTCGGTGACCCAAATGATAGTAGCGTTACCATGGGCCCCATGGCATCAGCTTCACAAAAACAAACCGTGCTTAAATATATCAAGACAGGCATCGCTGAAGGAGCGCGATTGGTCACCGGTGGTATTGAGATGCCTCCAGGTTTACATGTTGGCGCTTATATACGGCCTACCATTTTTGCAGATGTATCCAATAAAATGGTCATAGCCAAGGAAGAAATTTTCGGTCCTGTCCTTTGTATGATTGTCTACGAAGATATCGAAGTGGCCATCGAAATGGCAAACGACACGGTGTTTGGTTTAGCCTCCGGGGTCTATGCCAGGGACAAAGCCAGTGCGGTGGAAATCGCCAGGCGAATACGGGCAGGACAGTGCTACATCCAGGGTGGCTATTTTAATCTGGAAGCACCTTTCGGTGGTTACAAACAATCCGGCAATGGTCGCGAATGGGGAGATCAAGCTATGCACGAATACATTGAGACTAAAGCCATAATTGCTTAGCAGACTGCGGGCAGTAACTGATTTTTAGTCATCTCCGTCCGATGGCAGATTATCCCTCCACCTTCCCCCTCAAAAGGGGAGGGATAAATGTAAAGTATGGACCAATCGCAAAATGGATTTTGTTTTAAATGAAATTTGGAGAGTCACCCTGGTAGCGAGTTAACCCGTCACTGGATGCCCTTCACCATAGCTTTTAACCTTATACACTTTGCATTGAAACGTCCGCAGCGGCCAGGACCCAAGGGCTTCGTCGCATTCCTCTTCATCGCTGGATGTGCAAACGTTGATATTGGATACCCATACCCCGTGAAGCCAGGGTTCCTCTCCCGGCATCTCGGGATACCACCACCCATGTTGGCCGTGCACCACCCGAGAATCAATGCCCTCAAATATCTGGACTTTTTGCATCACCCGACCGTGTCGCGTCTCGATCCAGGCCCAATCCCCGTCGACAAGGCCCAATTCCTTTGCGGTATCCGGGTGCAATTGCATAATGGCCCACGGGTATCGCTTGCGAAGAGTTTCAATCTGACGGTGTTCGGAGTGAAAGAAAGGGTGGAAGCGACTGCCGGTGATAAGAATATGCGGGTACTCTTTAGCCAACTCCTTGGTTTTTATGGGACTTTCCGGAGGCTCCTGATAGTAGGGCAGGGGATCGTAGCCCAGTTTTTCCATCACCGTGGAATAAAGCTCAATCTTTCCCGTAGGGGTGCCGAAACCGGTCTTCTCATATTTTCTATATTCCCATTTTTCAGGTTCCCACCTGCCTATCTCGACAAGTTTTTTAAAGGTCAATCCCATGGGTTTTAACCGGTAATCATAATACGCTTCCAGGGTTTCCCAAGGCCAGTACTCTTCCTGACCCAATCGAATGCCTAATCCGCGCCAAAAATCGAAGTCGGTACGTCGGTCATTTTTACCGGGGATGGTAGGCGGGACGGCTGCCTCACCGCCCACAATAACGGGCGTTGTGTTGTGAAAATTCCATAAAAAGTCCCGCTCTTGCCACATGGCACTCGGTAAGACGTAGTCCGCCAGCTGTGCACTGGGAGTCATGAAGTAATCCACAACTACATATAGATCCAGGCTCTTTAACGCTTTGTGAACGAGTTTGGTGTTGGGTATGGTAACCATGGGGTTTGACGAGAGCGTTATTAGAGCCCGAACGGGGTAAGGGTCGCTGTAGGCGATCGCTTTATATAGCGACGGTGCAGGGGCCATACAGGTGTAGCCGAACATGTCGCAGCGTTTGCCCCAAACACGTTCCACATTGGTCTGGACCAGCTCGTAGCCGGGCCAGGAGTAGAGTTTGAATTGTTTGCCCAAAATCTTCTCGCGTTGTTCAAGGGGCAGGGCATCCGGCAGTTCAATCTCATGTTCGGTAATGAAAGGAGCCGGGCCCAACAGTTCCTCTCCACCTTTTATATCCACGTTACCGACAATGGCTGAGATAATGTGCCGGGCGGCGATTGCGCCGTAAGAATTGGGTTGATGGGCCACCCCCATGCCCTCCATGGCACAGGACGGCGTTTCAGTGGCAAACATGCGGGCAGCAGCCTGTATCTGGTCAGCAGGCACCCATGTGATCTCGGCGACTTTGTCGAGGGGATATTCTTTTGCCCGTTGGGTCAGCTCGTCAAAGCCGTGACACCATTTTGAGACAAACTCTTTATCGTAGAGATTCTCCTCGATGATGACATTGACCATACCTAACAACAGAGCGCAGTCTGTACCAGGACGGAGCTGAAGCCATAAATCCGCCGCTTCGGCAGACTCCGAACGCCGGGGGTCAATCACGATGAGTTTGGCTCCGTTTTTCTTTGCACCTTCAATACCTTCCCAGATAGTCTGGTGGGAATGCGGCGGGTTGCGGCCGATAAGCATCACACAGCGGGTATTTTGGAGTTTTTCAATGTGCATCCAATAGGGCCACCAGCCGAAGAGGGTAGTGGCCACCACAGCCGAATTACCATGGCAGATCTGGGCCTGGCCGCACTGGTTTGGACTACCGAATAGGTTGAGGAAACGAGAATTTAGTTCTTCATAGCTGCGGCTGGTGCCGGCAGTAACCCCCAGGGTTTCGGCGCCATACCTATCTTTGAGGGACCGCAGTTTAGCGGCGATCTCGTCCAGAGCTTCATCCCAGGTTATCTGCTGCCACTTGTTTTCACCTTTTTCACCAAGCCGTTTGAGGGGATAATTGAGGCGATCCGGATGATAAAATCGTTCTAAATCGGGAGCCCATTTGCGGGGACACTTCTTAATGGGTGAGGTACTGACCTTGACAATCTGATTGTCTTCCACTTCGAGTTCTAAACGACAACGAGGTTTACAGCGAAAGCAGATAGAGTGTTTAATTTCTTTAGCCATTTTTTACCTCCCGAGTTTGGCGAATTTAGACAGATACGTTTGCTATCCTATCCTTATTTTATGATTTGAATCCATAGCTCATGTCAATTCATATGATTTTATAAAACCTATAAGATTTTCTTATATGTTTAATTATTTTGAACAGCCTTCAAATAAACATCTCAAATTAAAGTTTATTACTAAAATTCCGATAATTATACCAATTGAATTTGGAGGTATGTCCAGTGAAAGTAACGTGTGTCGCATGTCGGTCCATATTCCAACTAGACAAAATTGATATTAATGTGGCGGGGTCACTAGTCAAATGCGCTAAATGCCATTTCATTTTCATGACTCAAATAACGGATTTTGATGAACTTGTGTCTCAAGATACAAATATAAATCAATCAATTTTAAATGACCTTTTTGAAATGGAGAGTGCTCTGATAGCAAAGGCTGTCATGAACCAATCCAGCGAAAAATCGAATAACTGTCGGGCGAATAGAATACGTTTAATCGAAGATTACGCGCAGGAAGCATTTGATTCAAATACCAAGGATGTTGATTATGTTGATTTACCTGATCTTTCTGCGTTCGAGGAAATGATCGATTGGGATGAGGTGCCTGAAACTGAAGAGATTACCGCCATAGCCGCCCAAAATATTTACAGAGCCCCTGATTTAGATGGTGATTCATAGACCGTTTTTAGAAGAAATTAGCTAAAATGGGTTGATACAATTTCACGCCGAAATTCTTGAAATGCGGATCGCATTTCGAAAGCAGCAAGAATGAAATCTTTTTTTTCAAGTGTTTTCTTTCTTCATCCAAGGTGTCAAAATTGCCGCCACCCTTGGAAATGATCAGGTCGGATTGGCGGACCAAATCATTTACTTCATTTGAACACCTGCCCAATAAAGTACCCGGCAAAGGACCGTCAATGCCATTTTCAATCACCCTAGCGATCTTGTCTAGACCGATCGCTTTGGCTTCCTTTAGTGTCGCGTCGTTGAGAGTTGGGATACTTCTGACCACAAACACGATCTCAAGGTTCAGCGTCTTTTTCAAGGTTTCCAGAAGTAATTTGTCGAGTACAATTTCTCCGCAGTTATCCCCAAAATACACCAGGTATTTGCTTGCTTGCAAC